>QMSN01000021.1 GCA_003650865.1 Thermoprotei archaeon | reverse complement strand
TTGTCGACGAGAGAGCATCCTCAATGCAGAGTCTAATGTTAAGGTTCTGAGAGGCTTTAGGAAAGCCCACCAATTAACGAAGCCTTTGAGACAAAAATTGAAGGTGGAGGTTAGCTTAGACCTATTAATAAGCATAGCGTTAAGGGAGGCTGGTATTGACGCAGCTCCCCGCGTTGTGAGAGAGCTGAGGGAGAGACTAATAGACGGTTATGCTGAAACGCGTAAGGTATATCCTGACTCCTTGAAGTTCTTGGTAGGCCTTAAGTCCCTCGGCTACCGTAGAGTTGTGCTATCAAACTCGCCGAGCCACTCAATGGTCATAAGAGTTTTAGAGAAGACCGGGCTCAGGAGAGAGGTAGATGTTGTCGTGACGTCAGCACAGCTGGGTTTACGTAAACCCCACCCACTGACGTATCTCAATGCTCTTCGCAGAGCCGATATAGATCGAGCAATCTGCGTGGGAGATAATATTGAGGCTGATGTCGCTGGAGCTCTAAGCGTGGGTATAAGTGCTATCCACGTGTTTAGAGGCGGAGTTAAGCTGAAGCTTGGCGTAAATAGTCTAGAGGAGGTCCTGAGACTATTGACGTTTCTCGATGACTCAAAGCTTTAATGGAGGTTTTCGTCGGGGTATAAGGGGGGACTGGGTATGTCGTTGATAGTGCCAGCTGGAAGGTTTGAGCGTGTAGGCGCTCACAGCCACATTAAGGGGCTTGGCGTTAAGAATGGCAGAGCCCTGCCCATAGCTGATGGGATGGTTGGACAGGTTGAGGCCAGAGAGGCCGCTGCCATAGTGGTTGAGATGGTTAAGAGGGGTAAAATGGCTGGTAGGGGTGTACTACTGGTAGGACCTCCCGGCTCCGGCAAGACAGCACTAGCTTCAGCCATAGCGAAGGAGCTCGGCGAGGACGTGCCCTTCTTAGCCATATCAGCCTCAGAGGTCTTTTCAAGCGAATTGAAGAAGTCTGAGTTCATAATGCAGGCGCTGCGGAAGGCTATAGGTGTGAGGATTAGGGAGATCAAGAAGGTTTATGAGGGAATGGTGACCGACATCGACATAAAGATGGGCAGACATCCCTACAACCCTTACCAACAGATACCAGTTGGTGCTAAAATAAAGCTGAAGACAAGGGCTGAGGAGAGAGCCTTTAACGTCGACGAGAGCGTCGCCATGGAGCTCATGGCGAGAGGGGTGCAGGTAGGCGATGTCATATGGATAGATGCCGAAACGGGTAGAGTGACGAGAGTTGGGAGATGTGAAGAAGCTCCAGCGGAGTACAAGTATGACATCGAGAGCTATGGTAGAGTGCCTTTGCCTGGAGGACTCATATCTAAAGAGAAGGAGTTTGTCCATACAGTTACACTACATCAGCTCGACGTGGCTTACACTCGTAGCGCTAGTGTAGGGTTGTTTAGCATGCTGTTTGGAGGTAGAGAAGACAAGGAGATACCGCCAGAGGATAGGCAGAAAGTGGACAAGATGGTTAAAGAGTGGGTTGATGAGGGTAGAGCTGAGATAATACCTGGAGTGCTCTTCATAGACGACGTGCATATGCTAGACCTAGAGGCCTTTGCTTATCTGGGTAGAGCCATAGAAAGCGAGCTAGCCCCCATAATAATATTAGCGACTAACAGAGGAGTTTCAAGGATAAGGGGGACTGATGTAGAAGCCCCACACGGCATACCCTTAGACCTCCTAGATAGACTTTTGATAATAAAGCTCAGACCTTACACTGAGGATGAGGTTAGAGAGATCATTAAGGTAAGAGCTAGAGAGGAGGAGGTAGAGCTGAGCGATGAGGCTCTACAACTCTTAACGAAGATAGGCGTTGAAGCATCTTTAAGGTATGCAGTCCAGCTACTAGCACCCTCTATGGAGATAGCCAAGATCAATGGGAGGAAGAGCATTTCAAGTGACGACGTTAAAAAAGCTTGCGAGATGTTTATAGACGTTAAGCGCTCTGTCAAGTACCTCAAGGAGTACGAGGAAATGTTCCTCAAGTAAAAATATCTTTTTTATTAAGCCATTTTAGAGCTTATTATACCTTTAAAGTCTAATGCATCATTAGCCATATTTGTGTTGTTGAAGAGGACGTAGACTTCTTTCTCTTCTTCGAAGGGTTTAACCCATTTTTCGTATAACTCTTTAAGTTCCTCCATACTATAGTCGTAGACGTAAGCTCTCTTGCCCAGTCCGTGAAGCCTATAATATATAATCTCTTGATCTAGCGTCGCTGACTGTTGTCGGAAGGGGTCTACTACGTGTACGAGGTCTAAGTCTTCGCATAAACTTCTAACAGTGCTTAGGTTCCAGCTTTCATCTCTAAACTCCACACCCACGACTATGTCCCTAGGCCTCTCAACGCTCTCCATGAAGGTCCTCATGTTATTTATGTTTTCCTCGCTATTCGTAAATGATGGAGGTAGCTGTATCACTAAGACCCTACACTTGATGGCTTTAGCTATCTCTATCGTGCTCTTCCAAGCTTGATAGTTTTCCTCTGTGGGTTTGAGAAGCCCATACTTGTCCGCTTCTTCGCGTGAGACCTTCAAGCCGCTTTTTCTCCAGGTGGGACTTGTTGGAGGATGAGTTATGGCTTGCCAAGCCTTCATGGTGTAAATGAAGTCACTGGGTGCTTCTTCTCTCCACCTTTGAGCTGTCTCAAGGGTTGGTAGCTTGTAGAAGGTTGATTGAAGCTCCACAACCTCAAAAGTCTCAAAGTATTTTTTCATGCCACCTCTTACAGCCCAACCGCAGCATCCAATTCTTACGACCACTAATTACCCCCATGATATAACTTCAGTCAAGAAAGCTTTAAGCATAGCTATCATAGGAATAACCACTAAGAGATTCCATGCGGGGATCGCAGTTGAAGAAGCTTCTACTACTCTCTGTAACTATACCCCTGCTATTAATGGTTGTTGCCGCTTATAAGCCTCTGAGTTTCACTACTGGCGCACAGCTAGACTATGACTTAAAGCCTCAAGAAGGGGTTATGTATTACGAGTATACATGTAACTTGACGTTAGAGATCAAGGGGGATGTAAGCCGACTTGAGGACATCAATGAGCTTCTCATGTTTCCAAACACATCAAACCAAATGGTGTTTCTAGAGGCTATGAGCTATAAGATAGGTGGTGAAGAGATTAAGAAGTACGAGTTCACTACAGACGTAGACGGTAACGTCATAGCGGTCTTCGACTTGTCTAATTATAGTGTAAAGCCAGGAGATGTTATTGAGATCTACTTTAAGGTCTTAATAGTTAGGAGAGCGACGCACCTAAGTGTTGATCTAAGTGAAGCAGCGAATAGTTCAATAGATGATGTGCCTCAAGACCTTTTGAGGTACACTGGAAATAGTGATGCTTGGATAGTACATCCTGATATAGCAAGGCTAGCTGAAAACCTCTCAGGCGGGGAGAAGAGGGTTCTTGAAGTGCTTTCTCGATTTGTCAAGTGGATTGAGGACAACATAGCTTATCCATTCAATGAAAGCATGCGCGAGAGAGTTGGTCCTCAATACCCATTAGAGACCTACTTGAAGAAGATGGGTGACTGCGATGATGATAGCATACTGCTCATAACCATGTGTAGAGCCGTTGGGATACCAGCCATGTTGCAGTTGGGCTGTGTATTCGTACCTCAATTTACTTGGAGAGAGACCATAATGTACAATGGGAACTACGTACATAAATCCAAGGGCACTGGATGGCATGCTTGGAGCTTAGTGTACATACCTAAAGCAGGATGGGTTCCCCTAGACCTGACGTACTTTGCCGGCGCTCAATACGTGTGGAGTGATAACATGAGCTTAGTGTACATAAAGTGCCCTTCAGGTTTAATTCCTAGAATAGAAGAGTCGGCTTATTACATAACACAGCCAGTGATATACGCCAATTACTCGACATTAAACTACGTCGAGAACTCCCGGCTGTGGGAGGAGGCCATATCCAAAGGGCAGCTGAAGTATATTTGTATTGAAGAGCTCAGCGCACTAGGTCTAGGCCATAAAGTGGAGTTGCCCATAGAAACACCCTTAGCCGCTTGTCTTGCACTTTTGGTGTCAGTGCTGGCCGCCTACGTTAAACTCCGTGGCAGAGCTAAACTCTCGAATGATGGAGAGAGGGTTGTCAGTGTAGATCAGCCTATAGTTTAACCATTGAGGTAAGTAGTTCACTAAGCCCCTCCCATACCTCCTATCCATTAGGACCACAAGGGCTTTGTCTTGAGGAGACCTTATGAGCCTACCTATGGTTTGAGAAACCTTTCTCATAGCTGGCTCCTTGTACAGCAGTTCATCAGGTTTCTCAAAGCCCATCTTCAAATACATTGATTTTGCCTTCTCTGCGAAGACGGTGGGTTCTGGCATAGGGACCCCCACTAGCACCGCTATGGGCATAAGCTTGCTTGAGATATCGACACCCTCAGAGAACCTGCCACCTATAACGGATACAAATGTGGCATAGCTATTCATAGACAAGTACTTCTTGAAGCGCTCAAGAGGGTTGCTAATGCCCTCTGATGCCTGGTCTATGACGAGTGGACCGGGAACCACTTCTTCAAGACCTGCTTCTACCATCCCCTGAAGCACACGATGAGAAGCTACGAAAACCCCTAGGCCTTGATGTGTATTCTCCCTTATGAGCTTGATCTTGTAGTTTATCTTCACGTAGAGGAGTTTATGTCTCTCTCTTAGAGACGTTGAGAGGGAGTTATCAATTATTATGATTGCTCTACCCACTTTAGGTCTAAGATACCTCATGAGCTTAACGCGTTCTCTAACGCTTTGAAGGCCTATCAGTGATACGTATTTTTTAAGAGGGGCTAACGTCCCCGACATACATATTACGCTACGAAATGGTGAGAGAAAGCTTAGAGCGTTAATCGCGGTCACTGACCTCACCTCAATACAGGGAGATGCATGGTGATGCTCGTTATGAAGCCATATTATCGAGTTTTCACGTAAACTCAAGAGATGTCTTAAGAAGTTGTATAAAGAAGCTGCATGGCACCTCAAATTTAATCCCTTCACAGCCCTTATAGCTAACATCTCCTTCACAGCTAACTCCAACTCTTCAAGGTACTCTGTAAAGCTCATGCTAGATGAAAGCCCCAATAATTGCTCTAAGCTACTAAAGGAAAGCTCTACCCCAAAGTCGAGATCTCCAGTAGAAGCCATAGAGTCTAACTCTGAGACCAAGTTTTCAAGTGAAGATGCCAACTTCTCGTACCCCCTAATGCTAAGCTCTTCAAGAGCTCTGCATAGAGTTTTTAGACTTACTTTTTTGGAGTTGAGCTCTTGCAGGATGTTGAGGAGATTGTGAGCTTCATCTATGACCACCACGAGGTGTTCAGGTCTAATTCTCAAGGAGTTAAAGTAAGCCTTCCTGATGTGAGGATTAAAGAGGTAGGGGTAGGTCATGGATACAATCGATCTTTTAATCGCTAGTTTCCTCATAACTTCATGAGGACAAGCCTTAAACTTGAAGGCTTCCTCCACCACTTCTTGTGAAGAAATTAAAGGGAGGTTCTCCTCTATATGTTGTAAGCAACGATCTAAGTTTTCTTGATCTAAGAAGGGGCATAGAAGTTCACTTCGCAAAGTCCTACATGCTAAGTATGCTGTATCTTCGTCACATCCATGCAGTAACGGACAACTGGAGGTTTTACCGCGAAGCGATAAGCCCCTTAGTAGATCTTGAGACTGTAGATTCAGCAGCTTGGCTTCTTCAATAACCTTGTCGCTCTCGTTATGAGTCCTCGCTAACCAAATAACCCTAAAACCCTCAGAAACTAGAGGGGTTAAACCTACGAGGACAGCTAAAGTCTTGCCTAACCCGCAGGGAGCTTCCATCACCAAACATTTGCTGTTGATTACTGCTAGACAAACTTCCTGTGCTATCTTCTTTTGACCTTTCCTCCAAGTGGAGTAAGGAAAGAACATCACTGCTTCTTCAAACTGCAAGGTACAGTACTCTCCTTTAATTGCTGCTTTTCCATGAGCTCCTGAAGCTCTAACATCATTTCCTTCAAATAATTTACCGTAAACTCGATACCCTCCATCTTTAGCTTAAATCCAGAACTCAAGCTTGAGACCTCCGCTTGTAACTTTGACACTTCCTCGCTGATTGCGTTGAGTGATGAACTTGACTCCTGAATTTTTCCGATTCTATCCACAACACCCTTTACTAATTGCTTTACCTCCTGCAGCTCTACACCCATAGATTTAAGCTTGAAGTCTATTTCTCTTCGCCACTTCACAAGGTCTCTGACGTCCTCGAGTAGGCATGCTACGACGCTGCCACCATCACGCCAAGCCCCTACCTCGTTGCCAAAGTTCCCCTCTTTATCTACAACATATGGCTTCACATAACTAGTGCGATGCACAACCTTAAGCTGAATATCCCCCTTATCCTTAAGCACCCTTACGTAAGCCTTTTTACCTCTATGTATGACCAAGCATGCACCATTAGGTAACCTCGAGATCTTCTCTCTTTCCTTCTCACTTAAACCTAAATTGCGAGCTTCATCGATCGTTAAGCTTAACCTGTGTATTAAGATGTACTCAGCATTCCTATACGTTGTAGCCACTAGCGAAGGTATTTGAGCTATAACTACGACTCTGACACCGTACTTCCTTATCTCATCTAGTATGAGCTCACAGCTTGAGGGAGGTTGATCAAGCCTTCGGGGGGTTAACAGGTTTTGTGCTTCTTCTAGTACTATGAGGTCCTTCACGGGTTTTTCGTACATTAATCTGAGCACTACGTTTGTAACTAATCTCTTCGCATCGTAGGTCAGACCTGAGAGGTCTAGAGTATCGAAGTCCTCTAATCCACGACTTCCACTAAAGAGGTCTAAATATGAGAGAGGCTCCAACCTCCTCAACAAGGCGTTCCTTATCTCCCTTCTACTATCGCTCTCTACGGGATATCTCCTGAGCTTTTCTATGATCTCCTTTAAGCTCTTAGAGGTTTTAGCAACCTCGAGTAGCATGGAGTATTGAGGTTGCGATAGCTGAAGAGCTGTAGCAAGAGCTTCACAAAACTCCAGCATAGAAAGGTTAGCTATTGTGATATCAGAAGCCCTAGCCACTCTGCCGATCAAGTATTCACCGTTCCAATCTATTATTAGTTTAGAGCCTTTAAAAGACTTGGCGATGACCCTAGCTGTGTTGGTCTTACCAGACCCTGTAATTCCAAATATCACAACGTGTTTGGCATTGCTTAAATCTAAGTAGTAAGGTATCATGATCCTTCTTCCGAGGAGTATCTTACCCATTCCACCCCGGTTCCTCAAAACCAAAACGATGCCAAAGGTCAAAATGGAAAGTAAAAGGATGGGGAATATCCATGTGGAGCTACTTGCATTTAAGAAGCCTATCGGTATTAGCATCTCACAATACCCTCAGATTAAGTTTTAATAAGCATAGTAATTACAAAAAGAAGGGGGAGGATTCTTGGAAGTCTTAGAAGCTATAAAGAGTAGACGTTCTGTGAGGTCCTACGTGCCAGCTGACTTAAGCAGCCAGCAGCTACAAACCCTGCTAGAAGCAGCTACATGGGCTCCTTCAGCTGGCAATCTACAGCCTTGGGAGTTTGTGATAGTTGACAACAAGGACGTCATGAAGCAGTTAGCTAGAGCATCTCTAAATCAAATGTGGATGGTCGAGGCCTCTACAATAGTTGCTGTGTGCGCTGACTTAGAGCGTACAGGCATGATTTATGGAGAGAGGGGGAAGAGGCTCTACGCCATTCAGGATTGCGCTGCCGCCACGCAGAACTTGTTGCTAGCAGCTTGCAGCATGGGGCTGGGAACTTGCTGGGTCGGCGCCTTCTTTGAAAATGAAGTACGAGGGATATTAAAGCTTCCAAGCCATGTAAGGCCGCTAGCGCTTATCACTATAGGTAAACCTGGTGAGCAACCTACAGCTCCACCAAGAAAGAGGCTGCACGAAATAGTTCACTACAACGCCTTCGGCAATCCTTGGGTTGGAAGCGAGAAGTAAAGATTTGAGGGGGCTTCCTAATAAGAGAAGTGATGGAGTTGGAGGATGCTGCGAAGAGCCTTGCTGAGTTAAAGAAGTACCTTGAGGATAAAGTAGCAGCTCTAAGTGCTGAAGTGGAGAATTTAAAGGCCTTAATAAAGCTCGTCGACGATGCCCTAGCTAAGGTATCCTTTAAGCCAGCTTCAACTATTGAAGCGCCTAGAGAAGTAGCTCAGGCACCTCAGCCCATGCCTATTAGAGGTCTGGAGACCGAGACCCTCATAACTTCTTCTCCTCGTACTGGAGGCAAACTGCTAGGTAAAATGTACATAGCTGAGAAATACGTTAGAATAGTGCCTTCACCAGAAATAGAGTACAACATAAACATACCGCCTTTTAGGCAGTTCTTCATAGAAAAAGTGCTTGAGGAGATGAGGAGAAAGGATAGAGAAGCTGTAGAGAGAGGAGAGCTGAGAGAGGAGGATGCCTTAGACTACGAAGTAAAGACTAAGGGTGATATCCTCACCGAAATCTTCGTTAAGAACGTCAGTGACGATAGAAGGAGAAGAGAGCTAAAGAATGCTGCTAGATGGACCTTTGAGAGAATGCTAGAGAAAATGGCCTTAAGGAGTTTCTAAGCCTCAATTTTCTTTAACTGTAACTTGTACATCTCTAGGAGTTCTTTTACCGTAGTGCTATCCTCAGGTTTCTTATCGAACCTCCAACGACCTGTAAAGCGTGGGAACCTTATGGCTAGACCTGCATCCTTCTTTATAGCTCCTAGACCTGCTGTGTGAAGTGGGCTTAGTGTTATCTCATCTCCTATTATCTCTATTACTACCTCAGGAGAGAACCATACATCTGCCTTCATTCTCGAATCAACCCTTGGGTGTTTATGGTCCATTACGTAGGGCTTAAGCGTCTCTGGGATCTTCTCCAAATCTTCATCGGTAAAGCCACTGCCCACTTTACACACAGTCCTAAACATGTCAGAGTCTGGGTCGTAGACGGCGCACAACAATTCTCCGTATTTACCAGCTCTTTTTCCTTTACCCCAAAAGGCCCCCACGACCGTGACGTCTATGGGCTCCACCAGCTTTGATTGATAGGATCTCTTGAACTTTATCCAGAGCCATCCACGAGCTCCAGCTTGGTATATCGAGTCTTGTGTCAACGATTTGCACACCAGCCCTTCACATCCATCGCTTACCGCCTCCTCAAAGAATTGCTCCAGCTCTTCGACATCGTCCACGAGCTTGTACTTCGCCATAGTTGCTCTATCGCCCTCTATGAGGATTTTAGAGAGCACTTCTCTCCGTTTGGGGTATGGCTCCACTGTTAGGTCTACACCGTCGACGTAAAGGCAGTCGAAGAAGAACAATGAAACTGGGTACTCCTTCATAGCTTGCTCAATACCGTACTTTCTACGCCTATGCATAAGCTCCTGGAAGGGCCTCATCTCCCCAGTGTCTGGATCTATAGCTACACATTCCGCTTCAACTATTGCCTCCTCGGCCTTTATGTTATTTCTTATAATGTCGCAGGCGTCAGGATAATGATGCGTTATGTTCTCCAGTCTTCTGGAGAAGAGCATTACGTTGGACCCTGACTTGTGAGCTTGAATTCTCTCACCATCGTACTTGTACTCCGCAACACACTTCCCGCCAAGTTTAGCTAGTATCTCTTGAGCACTCGTCAACCTCTCGGCCAACATAGGCCTTATAGGCCTGCCCACCGTCACCTTAAAGTTCTTCAGCCCTTCTATCCCCTCTTCAACGACAACTTTAGCTACTATGCCGAGGTCACTTGATAAGTTGTAAGCTCTCTCAACAAGAGGCCTTGCATCTTTACCGCCGCAGAAGGCTATAGCTAAGGCGTCCAGTATCGTCATGTCTGCAACTCCTAGCCTAAGCCTTCCAGTAACGGTTCTCAGTATGTACTTGGCTTCTTTAGGTGAAGCATGGCTTAAGAGCCCAGCTAGTAGTGTTATCTTGGTGTCTTGTGAGCCTTCACCCGTAGTCCTCGCTATCCTGTCTAGAGTGCTGTAAACCTCCTCGACTGTTAGCTTTTTGCCTCCACCAGCTGCACCAAAAAAGTCCAGTATGCTCTTAACCTTTCTCTTTGCAAGTATAGACTCTGCGGCTAAACCTATATCGCCTATCTTTTTAAGTTCATTCTCAACAGCGTCCATCGAAGAGCCGCTCGCCATGGCTATTGCTCTTATAGCGAGTTTTTCAGCTATACCCAGCTCTATCCCCACATACTCCGGGTAAAGCCTCCCCTGTGTGAGGTATATGACCTTGTCTATTATTTGGGGAGGGGTCTTTTTAAGCAGGCCTATTAAGAGCTCAGTCATCTCTAACCTCTTGGTAGTCGACTCTATTCTTTCATAGACGTCAACTAGCACTGAGTAATCCATATAGCATAGCCCCCCGAGAGAAAACTCCTAAATTTATATGAGTAGGTTGAGAGTTATTAATGCAACTATACTACAAATAAGTAAGTGACGAAAGCTTAGAATAGAGCCATCAACTGCTTTACCTAGTATTAAGCCTATAGCTATTGATGAGACCAGAACCATAACTTTACTGTGCACTAATGCGCTCTCTAGCGTTTGGACGTTTGTAGTGATGACATTACTCATTGGCTGCTGTGCTGTCGCGAACTGCATGGACTCGTCGACGACCATAAATGACGAGGTCAATGACAAACATACCGTCAAAATTATGGGTGTAGCATATCCAAGCAGCGAGTAAAGAGTTAAGCTCCTCTTAACCTTAGCCTTGTGTCTATGATAATTGTCCATGAAAGAAGCCATTATCTCGAAAGTCGCTGGAGAGCCTCCACCACTAGCTACTAAGTTATCCAGTATGAAGAATATGGCCTTGCAAAGCCAAGACTTCACTTTTAGCGACAACACAGA
>QMSN01000020.1 GCA_003650865.1 Thermoprotei archaeon | reverse complement strand
ACCGAGCTTGGGCGATGAGAAGGTCTCTCAGATAAGGAGCTTAATCCTCGACTTCACTCGAAGGCTTCTCGAGGTTGTTGGGAGGTGAAGGGCTTTGCCTAGAGAGGTCGTGGTGGCTGAAGGGCTCACTAAGGTCTTCGACGGCTTCAAGGCTGTAGATGAGGTCTCCTTCAGAGTTGTGGAGGGAGAGGTCTTCGGCTTCCTAGGCCCCAATGGAGCGGGTAAGACGACCACGATAAACATGCTCATAACGCTCATGAAGCCCACTAAGGGCGAGGCTTGGATAAACGGCTACAGCGTGTTGAAAGAGCCTGATAAGGTTAGGAGGAGCATAGGAGTGGTCTTTCAGGATAGCACTGTCGATAGGGAGCTTACAGGTTGGGAGAACATGTGGATTCACGGGGTGACCTATAAGGTTCCCAGAGATGTTCTTAAGAGGAAGATCGTAGATCTACTGGGGTTCGTCGAGCTCGACAAGTACGCTAAGACTCAAGTCAGGAACTACAGTGGAGGCATGGTTAGGAGGCTTGAGATAGCGAGAGCGCTGCTCCACGAGCCTGAAGTCCTGTTCCTAGATGAGCCGACGCTTGGCCTTGACCCTCAGACTAGGGCTAAGATATGGGAGTACATATTGGAGTTGAAGAGGAGGACTGGGATGACGATTTTCTTGACGACTCACTACATGGATGAAGCTGAGAGGCTCTGTGACAGAGTTGCGATAATAGATCACGGCAAGATACTCGTCGTGGGCTCTCCCGAAGAGCTGAAGAGGATGATAGGGAGGGACGTGGTCTACGTGAAGGCCTTTGACGAGCGCTCAGCCAAGATGCTCATAGGTGAAGTCGCTAGGAGAGGGTTGGCGTTGAGCTATGCCTCTCCATCAAGCAACGTTGTCAGCTTCACAGTTGAGGATGCTCACAGCTTCATACCTGAGGTGTTTGAGGTGTCGAGTAGGCTTGGAGTGCACATCCTCGAGGTTAAGTACTCAAAGCCCACTCTAAACGACGTCTTCCTTCACTTAACTGGCAGAGAGCTCCGTGATGAGTCCGGCAGCTGGATGGACTTCATGAGGGCTAGGATGAGGAGGGGGTTCCGGAGGGGATAGGTCATGCTCGACTTCAACACCGTGTATATAATGGCTTACAGGCAGATTAAGAGGTTCTTCAGGGCTAGGTCGAGGGTTATAGGGAGCATACTGAACCCGGTGATGTGGCTGATATTCTTCGGTTTAGGGTGGAGCTCTCTCTTCAAGGCGCCCATGGCCAAGATAATGTTCTACGGGTTGGACTACATGAGCTACTTAGCTCCAGGAGTCCTCATGATGACGATTTTCATGTCGAGCTTCATAGGTGGGGTCACGGTGATATGGGATAAGGAGTTCGGCTACCTCAAGGAGGTTCTCGTAGCACCTGTGTCTAGGACTGCTAGTATCATAGGCAGAGCGTTGGGAGAAACCTTGACTGCAATGCTTCAAGGAGTGGCGATACTCATAGCGGTTCTGCTCATAGCTCCATTGCTCAACCCTCTAGGAGCACCACTAGCATTGGCGGTAGGCCTCCTAGTAGCACTCTCGTTCACGAGCATGGGGATAACCATAGCCTCGAGGATGAAGAGCATGGAGGGCTTCCACATGCTGGTAAACCTCATAATGCTACCACTAGTATTCCTAAGTGGAGCAATATACCCGATAGACAACATGCCCCTATGGATGAAGGGCATAGCATACGTAAACCCACTAACCTACGGAGTGGACTTGGCAAGGTGGCTTCTAACAGGTGTATCACAGATGGACCCAGTCTTCGACTTAACGCTACTCTTGGTGCTAACAGCAGTGATGATAGCAATAGCCTCCTACGCCTTCAACAAGGCGACCATAGAGTAGGCCTGGCAAAGCCATAGATCTGTTTCAGATGAGACTTCTCACAGAGCCTCTTTTAACATCGTAGACCTTCACTCCAGAGTTCCTTGGCCTTTGAGGACCTCTAAGTAAATATTATAAAGATTATAATGGTTATGAGCATAATTATTACTGAACACCTTTATATCGTTAGCTCGTATCTCATCTCCTGTGAGGCTTCTTAGAGCTGTTACTCTACGTGATAGGTGTGTTGACTGTGGCTTCTGTAAGAGCGCCATCGCCTGTGTAGGTGAGGATCGCTGTGTTGGCTGTGGTGCGTGTGTTGATGCTTGTCCTTGCGAGGCTAAGAGGCTTGTTGAGGTTGAGGTGCCCGATGAGTACGTGGCGATTAGGGTTAATGGTGAGAAGCACCATGTTCCCCGTGGTGTAACTGTGCTTAAGGCACTGGAACTCTTGGGCTTCAAGGTCTCTAAGCTTCCAGGGGAAGGCGACATATATGCTCCGTGTAGGACTGGTGGATGCTGGTCTTGCGCTGTACTAATCAATGGTGAGCTGAAGCCATCATGCATAACGCCTGTGGAGGAAGGAATGGAGATAATTACGAGGTCGAGCGAGATCTCCAAGCATCCACCACTCAGGTTGGTTTCAGGTTTTCAAGGGCACCCTGTGGGCGGTGTGGGTACACCCTACTGGCTTAAGCCTAGGGGCTTTGCGTACAGCTACATAGAGGTCGCCTGCTTCGCTCACGGCTGCATCTTGAGGTGTCCTTCATGCCAAAACTGGGAGATAACTTACAGCTCAAGGGGGACCCCTCTAACCCCTCTTCAAGCGGCTCAAGTATTGACTGAGGCTAGGAGGATATACTCTGTTGATAGGCTCGCTATTAGCGGTGGGGAGTCAACGCTCAATATGGCTTGGCTCTTGGACTTCATTAAGAGCTTGAAGGCGCTTAATAGGGATCGCGAAGCTAGGTTCCACGTTGACACGAACGCCGTTGTCTTGACTCCAAGCTACATAGATGAGCTCGTTGAGGCTGGTATGACGGATATAGGGCCGGACCTTAAGGGGCTTAGGCTCGAGACATTCATGAAGATAACTGGTGTGAGAGATCGAGAGTTGGCTTCTAAGCTGCTGAGCAATGAGTGGTCCACCGTCAAGTACGTGGTCGACAAGTACTGGGGTGAGGTGTTTATAGGCGTGGGGATACCGTACAACAGGGCTTTTATGTCTATGGAGGAGCTCCACGAGATGGGGCTTAAGCTAGCCAGCATAGAGCCCACAATACAGGTCTGCGTGCTGGACTACAGGCCTGAGTTTAGAGCTCAAAACCTGAGAAGACCCAGCTTCCAAGAGATGCTTAAGGTTAGAGAGGTCTTGGAGAGCGCTGGCCTAAAGAGGGTTATATGTCAAACCTCTAGAGGCCACATAATGCCCCCTCCACCCTAGAGCTCTGAGCTGAGGAGGGCTTCTTGCTCTGCTACCCGTAAATATTATATAAAGAGCTAGTTTACCAATAACCCCGTGTGGTCGTGATGGCGGGAGAAGCTCCTGCTAAGAAAGAGAAGAAAAAGGTTCCAATAGTCGAGGGGCTCTTCACGTGGCCTTCAGACAAGCCAGCCCTTATAGCTAGCAGGTGTAAGAAGTGTGGAGCCGTGATGTTCCCCAAGGCCGCTTACTGCCCTAATCCAGACTGCGAGAAGAACCCTGAGAACATAGAGATAATTGAGCTGAGCCGCAGAGGCAAGCTTTGGAGCTGGACAATACAGTACTATGCTCCACCACCGCCATTCAAGATGGAGCCGTTTAAGCCGTACGCCATAGGGATGGTGGACCTACCTGAGGGCATAAGGGTCTTAGGGATTCTGACTACCACTGAGAACCTCAAGTGCGACATGGAGGTTGAGCTGACGGTCGGCAAGCTCTACGAGGACGACGAGAACGAGTACATAACCTGGATGTGGAAGCCCGTTGAGGAGGAGAAGAAGTAGGAGGTGTATGAGATGGAGAGGGATGTTGCGATAATAGGAGTAGGCATGGTGCGCTGGGGTAGGTACCCAGACCCTAAGCGCCCAGATGAGTATCCCGAGAGGACCATGCCTGAGCTGGCCGTCGAGGCCATAACGAACGCCTTGAAGGATGCTAAGATAAGCTGGCGCCAGATCGAGGCCATGGTCTCAGGGGTTTACCTATGGGTTAACCAGCAGGCTGGTATTCATGGCACACTGAGCGGAACTGCCATAGCTAACCTCATGGGCTACACGGGCATACCCATTGTGAGCGTCGCCAACGCCTGCGCCACGGGCCAATCGATACTGAGAGAGGCTGTGTTAGCTGTTGCTAGTGGTGAGTGTGATATAGCCCTAGCTGTTGCAGCTGACAAGTCCGCCTTCGGCTTCTTCAGGCCTCAGTCGACAGATGGGAAGTCCGACATAGACTACATGAGGTTCGTCATGTGCGGCGAGACCAACCCAGCCTACTGGGCTATGGAGTGCAGGAGGAGGATGTACGAGGCTGGCACTACCGAGGAGGACTTAGCGTTGGTGAAGGTTGTCACGAGCAAGCCCGCTCCGTTCAACCCCTACGCTAGGTATAGGAAGACCTTCACCATGGAGGAGGTCTTCAAGTCACCTATGGTGTGCGAGCCACTTAGGCTACTTGAGATATGCGCTACCAGTGATGGAGCTGCCGCCGTAATTGTGGCGGAGTACGAGAAGGCTAAGAAGATATGCAAGAAGCCTGTCTACATAAACGCTGTCGCTGTAGGCACCCCTACCTTCGGAGACCCGACGGTCAGGTTGACCTACCTGAGCTCCAACATAAGGCCTGGAGTGCCAACTCTGAGCGAGAGCAGAAATGCTGTTCAGAAGGTCTACAAGATGGCTGGCATGACGCCCGACAACATAGATGTCATAGAGCTCCCAGACAACAGCTCGTGGCACTACTTCGCATACCTAGACTGCATACTGAACCTAGATCCTGGAGAGTCTGAGAAGCTCCTTAGGAAGGGCGAGACTGACCCCATAACTGGCAGGATACCTGTGTGTCCAAGCGGTGGCTTAGGAGCCTTCGGTGAGGCCGTCGTCGCTCAAGGCCTAGCTCAAGTATGCGAGCTAGTCTGGCAGCTGAGAGGAGAGGCTGGCGAGAGACAGGTCAAGAAGGATGTCAAGGTAGCCTTAGCGCAGACCTACGGCTACGCAGGGAACAACGCAGCTTGCATAGTGAGCAAGGGCTGGTAAAACACTTAACCTCCACCTTTTTCGTGGATCTCAACCTTAAACTCAGCTTTTTATTCACAACAAAACTCTAGGTCCAGGATTCTCTGCTATGCACGTTAAGTCTTGGCCACCACTTAGTAGAGGCCTAAGTTTAACTTATGATTGGCTTACGAAAAACAAAATGTGAGGGTTGAGGGTTTACTGGTATGTGTAGAAGCCCTTCTTGGTCTTCCTTCCAAGCCATCCTGCTCTAACCATTTGCCTCAGTAGTACTGGTGGGCAGAAGGTGCTTTGCCCTGTCTCTTTGTAGAGCGTTTCGAGTATGTCGAGGGTTACGTCTAGGCCTATTAGGTCTATCAGCTCGAGGGGGCCCATGGGGAAGTTGTAGCCGAGCTTCATGGCTGTATCTATGTCCTCAGCTGAGGCAACACCCATCTCGTATAGCCTTATCGCCTCAGCTAGGTAGGGGAATGCGAGCCTATTCGCTACGAAGCCTGGCACGTCCTTGCAGACTATGGGGGTCTTGCCCAGCTTAGTCGCCAGCTGCTTGACGACCTCGACGACTTCGTCTGAAGTAGCCAAGCCCTTGACGACCTCGACGAGCCTCATGACTGGAACTGGGTTGAAGAAGTGCATGCCTACTACCTGCTGAGGCCTCTTAGTGGCTGCTGCTATGGCTGTTATGCTGAGGGTCGACGTGTTACTGGCTAGTATGGCGTGTGGCGGCGCGTTCTCGTCAGCCTCCTTGAACACCTGCTTCTTCAAGTCCATGTTCTCGAAGACCGCCTCAATGACTATGTCAGCCTCCTTCACGGCCTCAGCTAGGTCAGTCGTAGTCTTAATCCTCGACAGCGCGGCTTCAGCATCCTCCTTCTTCAACCTACCCTTCTCCACAGCCTTGTTTAGGCCGAAGGGCCCGTTCTTTATGAGGTTTAAGCCTCTCTCAAGGAACTCGTTCGTCACATCTCTAGCAACGACTTCGTAGCCCGCTAAAGCAAATACTTGAGCTATCCCGCTGCCCATGGTTCCGAAGCCTATGACAGCAACCTTCTTTACGTCCTCAACCTTCACATCAAACCCCTCCAAAACACCCCTTAAGGGGCTTCAGGTGATTTAAAGCTTCTTGCCCACTTAGAGCTCGCCTACGAAAGGTTAATGGGTTGTGGCATCATAGCTAGCCTAGGCTCTCTGAGCTGGTGCTAGCTATGGGCATACCCGACAGAGCGCTTAAGAGGCTTGAAGACGCTGTTGGATCTGACAACGTGTACACCGACGATGCCGTCCTCTACGCCTACTCTTGGGATAGCGGCTCTCTACCGCTGCTATCCATCTTGTCGAGGAGGTTTAGGTTTACACCCGACGTAGTCGTTAGGGCTAGAAGTGTGAGTGATGTAGTTGAGGTTCTCAAGGTAGCCAACGACGAGAAGATACCGGTCACTCCTCGAGGCGCTGGCACTAGCTTAAGTGGAAACTGCATACCGACTAAGGGAGGGATACTCTTAGACCTCACCCCTATGAACTCGATTAAGGAGGTTTCCCCCGACGATAGGCTTGCCGTGGTCGAGCCCGGCGTTGTGCATAGGAGGCTTGAGGAGGAGCTTGAGGAGCATGGAGTCTTCTTCCCTCCTGAACCTGGGAGCGCTGATATGTGTACGGTAGGGGGGATGATAGCGAACAACGCTAGTGGTGTGAGGGCCTGCAAGTACGGGTCTACGAGGGATTGGGTCTTGAGCTTAAAGGTGGCTCTCCCCAACGGATCTGTAATAAACACTGGCTGTAGAGCCCTCAAGACGGCTTCAGGCTACAACTTAACCCAGCTCTTCGTGGGCTCTGAGGGGACCTTGGGGGTCATAGTTGAAGCTACTATTAAGGTTATGCCTAAACCCGAGAGCAGAGCACTCATAGTAGCTGGCTACAGCTCGATAGACGACGCCGTGAAGTCAGCTCAGAGGATTTTGAGGAGAGTGACTCCCTCATCACTTGAGCTCGTCACTAAGAGGTACGTCGAGACCATGAACAAAGTCATGCCCAGCCTCAAGTACCCCTACTCAGAGGCGGTCATAATGGTTGAGGTCGACGGCTTCAAGGGGGAGGTTGAGGACTCAGTTAAGGCTGTTGTAGAGGTCTGTAGACATCAAAGCCCGGAGTCTTTAGAGGTGTATAGGGACGAGAGGGACATAGAGGAGCTCTGGCATGCTAGGCACTACGCTGGCTTCATAATACTGAGGATGTTTGAGAGGCAGGAGCTCAGGATAAAGGCAGTCCACATACACGACGTTGGGCTACCCCTCTCGAAGGTCCTCGAGTACCTGAAGTTCGCTGAGCGCGAAGCATCTAAGCTTGGGATTTCAGTGCTGCCATTCGGCCACTTAGGCGACGGCAACTTACACGTCAACTGGTATGCTGAGCCTTCAAGCGAGGTTGAGCTTAAGTCGGCGATTAAGCTGACGAAGAAGCTCGTCGAGAAGGCTATTGAGCTTGGAGGCACGGTATCAGCTGAGCATGGAGTCGGTGCTTTGAGAGCTCCATACATGGAGCTTCAGCACGGGGAGTCGCTTAGGTACATGAAGGAGCTCAAGAGGATCTTCGACCCCAACGGCATAATGAACCCAGGCAAGCTGTGGACTGAAGGGGACGACAGGGACTTCCTCGAGAAGCTTCTGGAGTCTCTGCATTGATGTTATAACTGAGTTATAGTCTAAATGGCTCTCTCAGAAAGATTTAAAACATGATGTAGCTCACCAGCTTTAGGGGTTTGTAAACCATGATGAGCACGACATCAGCTCTTGTGGAGGCGCTCAGCAACATAGTTGGCTCAAGGTTCGTCAGCGACGACATAAACGTCAGGCTTGCCTACTCTAGGGATGCAAGCCCCGAGCCCCCTAGGATATGCGACGTAGTTGTTAGGCCAGGGTCGACTGAGGAGGTCGCTGAAATAGTTAAGGTGGCCAACAGGTTCAAGACCCCCATTATCATCAGAGGTGGAGGAGCAAACCTAGTGGGGTTGCCTCCTGGCAGCGGCGGCATAACCATAGACATGACGAGGATGTGCAACATAGTTGAGATCGACGAGACGTCTATGACCGTCACGGCCCAGACGGGGATCAACTGGTCCATGCTCACCTACGAGCTTAAGAAGAAGGGCTATAGAACCCCATTCTACGGCCCCTTCAGTGGTGGAGCTGCAACACTCGGTGGAGGTATAAGCAACGCCAGTGCTGGCCTTGGAAGCGCTAAGTACGGCACCGTAGCCGACATACTCGTAGGTCTAGAGGTTGTCCTACCCACAGGCGACGTGATTAGGACTGGGTCAGGTGCAAACCCATTTGCTAGGAAGTTCGCTAGGTGGGGCTTCGGCCCAGACATGACGGGGCTCTTCGTCGGCGACCAAGGGATATTCGGAGTTAAGACCGAGGCAACCTTGAAGATAATGCCTTGGCCTGACTGCTGGACTTTTGGCAGCTACACGTTCCAGGACTTAGAGAAGTGCTGTAGGGCGATATACGAGGTTCAGCTCAAGCACATCCCGGTCAACATAATACTGCTGGAGCCAGACTTCAACAGGCTATTCGGTAAGGCTGGCTTCAGAGGATTAGCTGACGTGCCGTTCTCAGTCCACCTCCACATTGAGGGCTACAGCAAGGATGAGGTGGACAAGCTGAAGGCCGAGGCCGACGAGATAATGAAGAAGCACGGTGGAAACGAGGTTCCACCAGACTTCCCAAGCTGGAACTTCACAAGGCCCTGGGAGTGGCCGCCTAGGACTGGGCCTCTAGGCCAAGCCTGGATAACGGCTTGCTACAAGGTTCCAATACTTGACTACCCAGCTCATAGGGACATGTGGTACAGGGTCTTGGACAAGTACAAGGACGTGATGAAGGAGAAGAAGATAGACTTCTACGTAGCCTCACTGGTGGTTGAGAACGCCCTAGACCCCATGAACGTGCTCTACTGGTTCGACGAGGACGAGGAGGCTAGAGAGTGGGTTAGGAAGATCTGGAGAGACCTCATAATAAACGAGATCAGGAATGGAGCTATACACTACTGGCTGGGCAAGGTCATAGGTGAAAGAGTTGCTCAGACATACACAGGCACTTACTTCGACTTCCTGAGGACGATCAAGAGGGCCCTAGACCCCAACGGCATCATAAACCCAGGATTGTTGCTGCTTTAAGCTCATGGAGGTGGGCGTGATGTCCAAGCTGTTTGTGGAGCAATTTAAGGAAGAGATATACAGGTGCATTAGGTGCGGCTACTGCAGGGACTTCTCCAGGTATAGGGACTCTGCCTACAGGGTTTGTCCACTTAGGGAGAACGATGCCACACCTGGCTTTGAGCCTTATAGCGCTAGGGGCAGGCTGATGCTGATAAGGTTCGTGCTTGAGGGCAAGCTACAGCTAAACGAGAAGCTGGCAGACCTCTTCTACACCTGCCCTACCTGCAGGAACTGCTGGGACAAGTGCTACGTGGCTCAGACGAGGCTTAAGGGCAAGAACATGATCAACCAGGTCGAGATATACGAGGCGTTTAGGCACGACCTCTTCAAGGCTGGGCTCATAAGCCCGAGGCATAAGCAGATACTTGAGTGGACCGTTAAGGAGCACAACCCCTACCTGGAGAAGCACGAGGACAGGATTAAGTGGGTTCCAGCTGGTGTTGAACCTCCTCCAACCAAGAGCGACGTGATGTACTTCGTGGGCTGCACTTCATCCTACAGGCAGAAGAACATTGCTGCAGCCACGCTCAGCTTGTTGAGGAAGGCTGGCATAAACGTAGGCGTGCTCTACCCAGATGAGTGGTGTTGTGGCTCACCCATGCTGAGGATAGGTCACAGAGAGCTCGCTAAGGAGCTAGCTGAGCACAACATAGCTGCTCTAGAGAAGGCTGGAGCTAAGATGGTCGTGTTCTCATGTGCTGGGTGCTACAGGGCTTTCAAAGTGGACTACCCAGCTCTAGGCATTGAACCTCCATTCGAGCTTAAGCACGCAATAGACCTAGCGTTGGAGCTCCTAGATCAGGGCAAGCTGAGCATAAAGAAGGACTTTAAGGCTAAGGTCACCTTGCACGACCCATGCCACACGGGTAGGCACTTAGTTCACATAAAGGCGGAGCTCTACGACCAGCCTAGAGAGGTCATCAAGAGGATACCTGGAATAGAGTTCGTGGAGATGGAGAGGATAAGGAGGAACTCCTGGTGCTGCGGTGCTGGTGGAGGCTTGAGGTCCTACAACGCCGACATCTCGTTGGCGCTCGCCAAGAACAGGGTTAAGGAAGCTGAGAGGACTGGTGCAGACGTCCTCACGTCGATATGTCCATTCTGCTACAGGAACCTCTCAGACGCCATAAAGCTCTCAGGCTCCAACATGAAGATGTACGACTTAGTCGAGATACTCGACATGGTCACGGAGTAGCTGCGAGTCACAACCACAAATTTCTACTCAATTTCCCAACTTTTTGTCTTCAGCCATTAAGCCCAGCTTAAACTAGACTCGACATCTAGGAGGAGCCTAGGCTTCAATAGAAAACACATAAAAAGGAGAGGTTAATTGAGCGGTTTTACTCCATAGCTGACCTCAAGAGGTCCTCTAGGTAGTAGACCTTTATGTTCTTGTAGCCAGCCTCGTCGAGGGCATCTCTTATCTGTATTACGCAGAACGGGCACTCAGTGACTACGGCTTCAGCCCCTGTCTCCAGGATCATTCTCACCTTGTCAGCCCTTATCAAATCGCTGAGTTCCCTCTTACCTGACCTAACACCTCCACCAGCACCACAGCACTGGTCGGGCTTGCTCATCTCGATTAGCTCTATGCCGGGTATCGACGTTAAGAGCTCTCTAGGCTGCTTGTATATGCCCTGT
>QMSN01000019.1 GCA_003650865.1 Thermoprotei archaeon | reverse complement strand
TCTTAATGTTGACCTCGGACTTAAGGACCTTAGCTACTCTCTCCCTACTCTTCTTGCCTAAGATGTAAGAAACCCATACTCTTTGTCCACCAAGTGCTTGTGGTAGTGAGGGGTGAAGGTGCCCCATAACTATGAGTTCAGCAACTAGAACCTCTCTTCTTGGCCAAGCGTGTCCATGTATGAAGCCGACGTCGTCTATAACTGTGCCTGAAGGAGGCTCTAACGACACTAGGTCTTGATCCACCTTTAAGGAGCCGTCGTGGTTCCCCAGAACTACTTTAACCTCTACGCCGATATCAATGAGCATTTTGAGTAAAGTCTCTACGTCTCTCCTTATCTTACGCGTGTACTTAGCAATAGCGTGTTTGACGTCTCCTAATATGACGAGTAAGTCTGGCTTGACCTTCTTAAGCAGATGCTCTAACCTTTCTAGGATCCTGGCGGTCTGGGAGGGTAAGTTAAACCCATAGCTTCTCAATTCGTACTCCAACCCTATGTGTATGTCTGAAATAGTCATCACTCTTTTACCCCTAGAGGTGGTTACTATGGATGCTGGATGACCCGTTACGAACTTTATCTTGGCCAAGTCTCCTCATAGTAACCTGTGCGTTAGAGTTTATATCCTGCAAGGTGAACCTCAAGATTGAGGAGCCTTGAGCATATTGTCTGAGCTAGGCCTCACACTAGATGAGGAGTGCGTGGAGAGACTGGAGAAGGCTCTAGAAGCTGTTCATGAAGGACGCGTTAAGAAGTACGTGTTTAAGCCTAGTGGAAGAGTTGTATGGATAGTTGTGGGGAAGACTAGGGACTACTGGGTCATACCTAGATTGTACTGTACGTGTAACGACTTTTACATAAACGTTGTATCGAGGAGGAAAAACGTGTTATGCTACCACATAATAGCTCAAGCTGTAGCTGAGAAGACTGGTAAGTATGAGGTCTTTGAGGTATCAGATGAGGAAGGGGTTAAGCTTGAAGAGGAGTGGAGGAGGGTTGAGGATTAACGATTAACGTTTAGAGTTGCAGGAGCTTAGGTTAAGACTATAATGCTACGATAATATGAGCTTCAGTAACGCCATTCTTACGAGTAACCCATAAAACACCTGCTTGAAGTACTTGGCGTATGCAGTCTTGTCGAGCTCTATGTCCATTTCGTCTACTCTTGGCAGAGGATGCAGTATTATGAGGTCCCGTTTAGCCTCCTTAAGGCTCTCTAAGCTCAGCCTGTAAGAGCCCTTGACCCTCTCGTACTCCATGGGGTCGGCGAACCTCTCCCTCTGAATCCTAGTCACGTAGATGACATCTGCCTCTCGTATCACATCGCTTGTAAGCGAGCTTCTCTCTACATATGACACACCTGCATCTTTAAGCTGCCCCCTCACCTCATCCTTGAGCTTCAAGAGCTCAGGTGAAACGAGGATGAAGTTAACCTTGAAGTTAAGCAATCCATATATCAGAGACCTCACGGTCCTGCTGTACTTGAGGTCTCCTAGGAACAGCACGGTTAACCCGTCTATGCTTCCCTTTTCCTTCCACATGGAATATAGATCTATGAGGGCCTGAGTTGGGTGCGATAGAGCTCCTGACCCGGCGTTTATGACGGGGATGTCCACGGCTTCAGCCACTGCTTTAGCTGCTCCTTCGTTTGGGTGCCTTATGACTATTATGTCAGCGTAGTTCTCCACGACTCGAGCTGTGTCTATTAAGCTCTCGCCCTTGGCTATGGAGGTCATGGAGGGCTCTGAGAAACCTATGACATCTCCGCCCAGTCTCTTCATGGCAGCTTCGAAGCTAAGCTTAGTCCTAGTGCTGGGCTCAAAGAACATTAAGGCCATGATCTTGCCCTTTAGGATATCCACTTTAGTCTTAGCATAAGGCTCCATGGAATCCGCTTCCTTAAAGATGGTTATGAGGTCATCCCTCGTGAAGTCCCTAATCGATATGACATCACGCCCTCGAAACGACTTGGACAAGCACTACCCCCTCAGGAAATTATTTAGATAACGTTAGGTTTAAAGTATTTTAAGGTGACAACGTTGTCCTTGGATAGGGAGCTTAAGGTTCAGAAGATAAGAGATGGCATCGTGATAGACCACTTGAGAGCTGGAACTGCTCTGAAAATACTTGAGATGCTTGGCATAACTGGTAAGGAGGGCTTCATCATAACAGTGGCCATGAACGTGCCCAGCCAGAAGCTGGGATCTAAGGACATAATCAAAATAGAGGGCAGATACTTAAGTCCCTCAGAGGTCAGCAAGATAGCCCTCATAGCTCCTAAGGCCACGCTGAACGTAATCAAGGACTATAAGGTAGAGAGGAAGGAGAGGCTTAAGCTTCCTGATGAGATAGTTGGCATAATTAGGTGCAGCAACCCAACGTGTATAACAAACCATGAACCCCAAGTTCAAAGCAAGTTTGTAGTTGTGAGCCGAGAACCCTTAAAGATAAAGTGCCTATACTGTGAGACCGTTATGGATCAAGATGAAATAGCTAGGAGGCTTAGCTGAAATAGCAACACTAAAATACTAAACTACACCCTCTTGGGTAGGGGGTTCGATGAAGATCGTGGCCGTGGGAAGCCAAGACTTCATAGCTGGGCTGAAGCTTGCAGGTGTTAGTGAGGGCTACTTAGCTCAAGACCCTCAAGATGCCGATAGCAAGCTCATGAACTTGGTTAAGAGGGGGGATATAACTCTCATACTGATCGAAGAATCCCTTGCAACAGAGATACCAGGCTTTTACGATAAGTACTTAAGGATAAGGCAACCAGTTGTGGCGATAATACCAACCGGAAGAGTTAAAGAGGGAGTACGCGATTACATGGGTGAACTCATTAAGAGGACTATAGGTGTTGAGGTCGTGGTTAAGTAAGGTGGATCGACATGCCGAGCATAGGTAAAATAGTTAGGGTGGCAGGGCCAGTCGTCGTGGCTAAGGGGATGAGAGGCAGCCAAATGTTCGAGCTAGTCAAGGTTGGTGAGCTGAACCTCATAGGTGAGATAATAAGGTTACAGGAGGATCTAGCCACCATACAGGTTTATGAGGAGACGAGCGGCCTTAAGCCTGGCGAGCAAGTCGTTGGGACAGGTGAGCTGCTATCCGTTGAGCTTGGGCCTGGCATATTGACCCAGATATACGATGGCATTCAGAGACCCCTAGAGGTGATTAAGATGGCGTCAGGCCCCTTCATCTCAAGGGGCTTAACGGCTGAAGCGCTTCCTAGAGATAAGTACTGGGACTTCACGCCTAAGGTCAAAGTGGGAGATAAGGTCGTAGGAGGAGATGTTCTAGGCGAGGTACCTGAGACGCCTCTAGTGACTCATAGGGTTATGGCACCTCCAGGCGTAGAGGGTGTTGTGGAGGAGATAGCTCCTGAGGGCAAGTATAAGGTTGAAGACGTTATAGCCAAGATTAGGGGGGCGGGAGGGCTTCACGAGGTCACTATGATGCAGAAGTGGCCTGTTAGGAGGCCGAGGCCCTACAAGACTAAGCTTGACCCTGTTCAACCTCTCATAACTGGACAGAGGGTTATTGACACGTTCTTCCCCATAGCTAAAGGAGGTACAGCCGCTATACCGGGAGGCTTCGGAACAGGCAAGACGGTTACTCAACATCAGCTTGCTCAGTGGGCTGACGCTAAGGTCATAGTCTATATAGGTTGTGGAGAGCGCGGCAACGAGATGACTGAGATGCTTGAGCGGTTCCCCGAACTTAAAGACCCTAGGACTGGCAGGCCTTTGATGGAGAGGACCGTCATGATAGCCAATACAAGCAACATGCCAGTGGCTGCTCGAGAGGCCAGCATATACACAGGCGTGACTATAGCGGAGTACTTCAGAGATATGGGTTATGACGTGGCTATGATGGCTGACTCCACGTCTAGGTGGGCTGAGGCCTTGAGGGAGATATCGGGTCGACTTGAGGAGATGCCGGGTGAAGAGGGGTACCCGCCGTACCTAGGCGCTAGGCTGGCGGAGTTCTATGAGAGAGCTGGTAGAGTTGTGACTCTAGGATCTGAGGATAGGGTGGGATCAGTCTCAATTATTGGCGCTGTGTCTCCTCCAGGCGGCGACTTCTCAGAGCCCGTCGTCCAGTCGACTCTTAGGATAGTCAAGGTCTTCTGGGCTCTTGACACAGCTTTAGCTTATAGACGGCACTTCCCAGCTATCAACTGGCTCACGAGCTACTCGCTCTACCTCGAGACTCTTGAAGAGTGGTTTAGGAAAAACGTAGCTCCAGACTGGCCTGAACTTCGCAGAGAGGCTATGGCAATACTTCAGAAGGAGGCTGAGCTATTGGAGATCGTGAGGCTTGTAGGACCTGACGCTCTACCCGAAGCTGATAGAGCAGTCTTGGAGGTTGCAAGGATGATAAGGGAGGACTACTTAATGCAGCACGCCTATCATCCTGTGGACTCCTACTGTCCTATTGAGAAGATGTATGGTATGCTGAAGACGATACTATACTTTAACCAGAAGATGGGTGAAGCGGTATCAAAGGGCGTGCCGCTTGTCGACATTATAAGACTTCCGGTAAGAGAGGACATAGCTAGGATGAAGATTGTGCCCTACGACAAGTTCAAGGATGTGATGGAGGAGGTTAAGAAGAAGATAGATGAGCAGTTCACTTCATTAATGAAGGGTAAGGAGGCTTTGACAGTCAAGGCTTAGGAGGGGATGGTGTTGTCAGTTACGGCGTCAGCCCTTAAGGCTAGGAAGTACAGGACGGTCACGGAGATATCAGGTCCTCTGTTAGTCGTTAAGAGCGTGAGTGACGCAGCTTACAACGAGCTAGTAAAAGTTGAGACTGGAACTGGCGAAGTTAGGACTGGCGTCGTCTTGGAGACCTCAGAGGGTTACGCCGTTGTCCAAGTTTTCGAGGGAACTAGTGGGCTCGACGTGGACAAGACTGCTGTGACCTTCCTTGGCGAGACCCTTAAAGTACCAGTTTCAACTGAGATGCTCGGCAGGATATTTGACGGCAAGGGTCAGCCAATTGATGGAGGTCCTCCCATAATACCTGAAGATGAGCTGGACGTCTATGGAGCGCCCATAAACCCCTCAGCTAGAGAGTACCCACGAGAGTTTATTCAGACTGGCATAAGCGTAATAGACGGCATGAACACCTTGAGCAGAGGACAGAAGCTCCCCATATTTACGGAGGCTGGGCTCCCCCACAATATACTCGCTGCTCAGATAGCTAGGCAGGCCACAATACCCGGCAAGGAGGAGGACTTCGCCATAGTCTTCGCGGCTATAGGGATAACTGCCGAGGAGGCCATGTTCTTCAAGAATGAGTTCACGAGAACTGGTGCCATCGAAAGGCTCGTGACCTACCTCAACTTAGCTGAAAACCCAGCTATAGAGAGGGTTATTACTCCTCACGTGGCGCTCACGACGGCTGAATTCTTGGCGTACGAGCATGACATGCACGTCTTAGTCATAATGACGGACATGTTAAACTACGGGGAAGCCCTTAGAGAAATAAGCGCTGCTAGGGCTGAGGTTCCAGGTAGGAGAGGTTATCCAGGCTACCTCTACACATCGCTAGCTCAAATATATGAAAGATGTGGCAGGATACATGGCAAGAAGGGCTCCATAACCTTCATCCCCGTCGTGACAATGCCCGGAGGCGACATAACACACCCAGTTGTGGACTTGTCAGGCTACATAACTGAGGGGCAGCTCATACTCAGCAGGGAGCTTCACAGGAAGGGCATATACCCACCCTTAAACCCATTGCCTTCGCTAAGCAGGTTAATGAAGGAGGCCACGAGGTATACTAGGAAGGATCACATGCAGCTAAGCGACATGCTGTACTATTGCTACAGCGAAGCCCAAGACTTAAGGAGCCTCGTAGCTGTAGTTGGAGAAGAGGCCTTAACTGAGAGAGATAGGGCTTACCTGGCGTTCGGCGACGCCTTCGAGAGGCGCTTTATAAACCAAGGAGTGTACGAGAACAGGGACTTAGACACAACACTTGAGATAGCCTGGAACCTACTGATAGAATTCATACCTGAGTCTGAGTGGAAGAGGCTGGATCCAGAGGTCATAAGGACTTACTGCCCCAAGTACAGAGAGAAGAAGTAATGGTTTTTTCTACGATTAAACACCTCTTCTCTCCAGCTTAGCCTTACCCCCAGCTCTCACGCCCTCAATTATGCTCTTCAGCTTCTCCTCCACTCCTCTCTCCTCAAGCACTGTACCCGTAACTATGATGTCAGCACCTGCCTTAGCTATCTCCTCAGCTTGATCTCTCCTTCTTATGCCTCCACCAACTATGAGCTTGGAGCTCACGACTCTCCTCACGTAACTCACGGTTGAAGGTGGAACTGGATCTTGAACGCCTGATCCACCCTCGATGTATACGAACCTCATGCCTAAGTACTGAGCGGCGAGCGCGTAGAGGGCTATGACCTCAGCCTTCGTAGGGGGCAGGGGTCTTGCTTGACCTATTATGCCTACAGTTCCTCCGTCACCCACGACTATATACCCCATGGGCAAAGCCTCCAAGTTATACCTCTTGACTATGGCAGCTCCTTGCACTTGTGCTCCTATGAGGAAGTACGTGTTTATAGAGTTCAGGAGGGACATGAACCATATGGCGTCTGCGTACCTACTTATGGTGTTTACGTTGCTGGGGAATATTATTACAGGTAGGCTGCAGCTCTCCTTAATGGTCTTTATCAGCTCGTCCATGGAGGACTCGCTCACGTTTAGGCTTCCACCAACCATTACCGCCGAGCTTCCAGCTCTCTCTATGAGGGAGGCTAGGCTCCCAGCTTCTATGGGGCTCAGCTTCTCGGGGTCAACGAGAGATATGTGAATGCAACCTTTACTCTCTATCTCCTCATTCAGGTACTTCTCCACCTTCACTGGCCTCACCTGCCTCGCTTACCTCACCCATATAGTAGCAATCAACGAACTTGTTGTAGTAGTGTACGTTCTCATACTTCTTCACTTTATTAAACTTAGCCTTCAAGCCACATACGGAGCAGAGCACGACAACCTGCTCTGGATTCTCCTCGTCCTCTATTACCGTCACGCTTATGTTGTCACACCTCGGGCACTTAAAGACCTTCGGCGTCCTCCTGACAACCCTCTTTACTACCTTCCTCCTTCTCCTCCTACCACCCATAGGTCACCGCCTTCTTCTCGCTAGTAGGTTCCTCATTTATCGTTTTAACCTTTCGTAGACTACGAAGAATGCTATAAGCGAGGCGCTTACGGCTACGGCTATGGTCATCCAGGTGGCGAAGATTATCGGTGATCTCGTTGGATCTAGGAGCAATAGCCCAACCTCTATGAGTGGTTGCCTCAACAATATACAAAACACTGCTGAGGCTATGTCGTACCACACTTTCTGCCTTCCAGCTAAGTGTTTGTGGAGGCTTCGCCCAGCCAGCACTATGACTATGGCCACTATTATGAGATCTACTGTTGTGACGTCGAACGTTATGGAGCCCGGCGTGAAGTTCTTGGGGTTTAAGAGGAATATCCCCACCAGCGTGCCCAGCTTGAGCATGCTCGCTAGAGAGGGGTCTTTGGCTACAGCGCTGGCTATAGCTGCTCCCCCAAGGTAGAAGGCGACTACGAGCACTATTATGGAGACCAGCGAGCCGAAGAACAGTATGGGTGCAGCTGACCAGCTTTGAGAAAGCTTCTTGTCTAAACTGAACCCCTTTACGAGGAGGGTCATCCCTATTATGAACAGTAATGCTATGCCAGCGTAATGGGCATACCCAACGCTCACAAGTATCGCTAAGGCTACGAAGAATATACCTGGTAGACCCAAGAGGTAGAGAGAGTATCTGGGGTTCTCGACGAGGGTCTTCCAGTACCTTATGAAGAGCGAGTACGTGTCCTCTATACCCCTCACTTGCTTCACCAAGACCCTGTTTATGGAGACTATGGGAACCCTAGCCTGGAGTATCGGTATGACTCTCTCATCCGACGCCCCGTCGCTGACGAATATTATGCCATCAGCGTTGAACCCCTCAAGTATCTTGTCAACCTCACTTGCTATCTTCATATCTGCCTTGACCCCTCCCTCCCTGACGCCAGCTACGGTGGCTATTTCGCACTCAATGCCATCTCTAACGAGCTCGTCGTAGAGCTTTATGGCTGCAAAGAGGGCGTTGGCATCGGCGTCATCAGGCATCTTGAGTATGAAGTCCGTAGCCGCCTTGAAGTTCTTGTCTCTGCCAATTATGGGGGTAGCAAGTCCCGTGACGTAGCTTATATCTCCGTCCCTGTCAACGTAGAGTACTAGCAGCCTCCTCCCGAAGGGGGTGCTCTTCATGGTTAACACTTTGTCAGCCTTTTAGAGGCGGAGCCTCCCCTCCTCCTTAAGCTTTCGAAGCATGTCCTCATAAACCTTTTCAAGTTCCTCCTCTCTCTCCTTCAGCTTGAGGGCCTCCTCCTCAACCTTCTCGAGGATCAAGCTCTCCTCTAAGCTTCTCCTCTCCTTCACAAGCTCCTTTATCTGAGCCTTGAGCTCCTCCCTACGTGCCTTAAGCGAAGCTATCCTCTCCCTGATACTCCTCATAGACTCCGTCAGTTCCCTCCTCCTATCAACTAGGCTCCTTAAGCCATCCTTAAGCTCTGAGAGCTTCTCTCTAAGCGATGAGATGTCCCCTCTCAACCCCTCCAAGACCTTCTGCAGCTCATCGCGTTTAGCCGCTAGCTCACTCATCCTGCTCTCCTCAGCTAAGAGCTGATCCGCTACGAGCACCAGCCTCCTGGTATCCTCTATGAGCTTGACCATTTCCTTCTCCTCCTCGAGGCTCATGGATGACGTCTGATACTCCCACTCGAGCTCTTCTAGGTAGCTCTTGAGCTCATCGGGGTCCCTACCTTGAAGGGCCTTCCTCAGCGCAGTTATCTTCGCTCGAACCTCTGCCATCTCAAGCTTCAAAGCCCTCAGCTTCTCTCCTTCAGCTTTGAGCTCATTTTTCTTGGCGTCGATTTGCCCTCTAATAGCAGCTATCTCCTCTCGAAGCTTAGATTCCCTCTCCCTAATGTCCTCCCTCTCCCTTCTTTTCTCCTCCAACTCTCCATAGAGCAGCTCGAGCTCCTCTCTAACCTTCCTGAGCTCGGCTTGAAGCCTCAGCTCCTCCTTCCTTAAGCTGCTCCTCTTATCCTCCACGTCAAACCACCTAGCTTAATACCACGCCTCGTCAGCCCTTAGAGGTCCAACGTCTACGAACTCCTCTTCTCCTCCAGCGAATATTCTCTGGAGGTGTGCGAAGAGGTCGTCTATCCCCTCTCCAGTCTTCGATGATACTGGTATTATATCGGTTAAGCTCTCAAACTCCATGAGGGAGCTCATTATGCTCTGGCTTAAAGAGCCTAGTAGTGCATTCTCCTCTTTACTTATCATGCTGTATATGTAGTCTACGTGCTCAAACCACCTAGTAGCTATCTCACGATCCCTCTTAGTTAAGAGATCCGACTTTGAGAGGACGTTTACCTGCGGCTTCAACAACCTAAACTGGACTGAGACGGAGAGAAGTAGAGAAGCTGTCAAGCTACTTGGGCTTCTCATCAAGCTCGCATCAACGAGGTACACGACGGCTGTCCTGTCAGAGCATAGAGTTGAGGTTATCACCCGACCTGCTTCTCTAAACGCGAATAGCTCCATCTGTCCTGGAGTGTCCACTAAGATGTAGTCTGGGTTTCCTCTCTCAACTTCCTCCTTTATCTTGTCAGCGAAGCTGGCGATCATGTCGGCGCATGCTATGAAGGCGCCGTTTGGGCCAAGCATGAACTCCCTCATAACTCTCTCGACGCTGACGTAGTCCCTTACATCCACGTCGGGGCCGTAGGGAAGCCACTTAGCTCCTGGATCTAAGTTCACTAGCACGACATCTTGATCCCTATCCTCAAGCCACTTCGAGAAGACATCCACTAGCGTCGACTTACCTGAACCAGCTGTTCCCACGAAGTAGACGTAGAACATACCTCTCACTTGCTGACTCTAGCCTCCTCTTACTTCTTGCTGAGCCACCACTTAAGGTACTCCCTTCTAGAGGCCTCCCTCTCATCTCTAGCCTCTTCTCTCCGCCTGCTCATCATAGCGTTGAGCTCCTCTCTGGTCAACGTCAAGCCGCAGCTCCTACATATGTAGCGGTAAGCCTGCCTATCGAACTTCATCTCTCCTCCGCATTCAGGGCATTTAACCGTAGCAACCACCTTCAGCGGCTAATCGTGAATAGGCTTCAAACAATTTAAGCCTTCCGAGCAGCATCACTTAATAGCCTTCATTCCTCCCAGTATCCTGTGAGCACGCTAACTCTACTGTTATCGAGGGAGCACCCAACTCTCCCAGCAGCTGAGGTTAAGGCTGTACTTGAGTCTGAGGGGTTCTCCTACAGAGTCGTCCACCTAAACCCCCCTATAATGGTTGTCGAGGTAGACCTAAGGGCTTGCAAGAGGCTTGAGGAGAGGCTGGCCATGACCATGGAGGGCTTCTCCCTACTCTTCTCATGTAGCCCAGATCTAGGTGACGTGTTGACCCACTTGAGAGACCTCGAGCTGAACCTTCCAGCTGAGTTGAGCTTTGCTGTGCGTGTTCTGAGGAAGACCCCCTCTGTAGGTCTTAGGTCCCTGGATTTTGAGAGGGCCATGGGGGAGGTCATAGCGAAGAGGACTAACGCGAAGGTTAACTTAAAGAAGCCTGATGTCCTGTTTAGAGGTGTCATCGCCGATAGGTTCTACTTCGGTGTGAGGGTCTTCACGGTTAAGAGGGGCAGCTTTGACCTCAGGAGGCCTAGGTACAGGCCCTTCTTCCATCCGGGCAGCATGGAGCCCAGGGTCTGCAGGGTCTTCGTAAACCTAGCTAGGCCTAGAGCAGGCTCAGTCCTCTTAGATCCCTTCAGTGGCACTGGAGGTATTCTCATAGAGGCCAGCATGGTAGGGTGTCACGCGATAGGTGTAGACATAGATGGATCCATGGTCCAGGGCTCTATAGTCAACCTCAAGAGCTTAAACTGCCAGTTTCTCGGA
>QMSN01000018.1 GCA_003650865.1 Thermoprotei archaeon | reverse complement strand
GCTGTCTCGACGGCGTGAGGTGACCCGGGGATGGAGAATATCACGGTCTTCCTGTAGACGCCAGCTACAGCCCTTGTCAGCATAGCCGCTGAGCCTATCTCGCTGTAGCTTAGCATCCGGAGGAGCTCTCCAAAGCCTGGTATCTTCTTCTCGAGCATTTGCTCAATGACTTCAATTGTTACATCCTTTGGGCTTAGCCCCGTTCCCCCGGTTGTTATTATCACGTCGGGTCTCAAGCTGTCTATGACCTTGTCTATCTCACTCCTTATGACTTCAGGCTTATTCGGGACTATGGACCTACCCTTGAAGTCATGTCCTTCGGCCGTGACCATCCTCATGATCCTCAGCCCATTCTCGTCCTCCACTTCAACTCCTCTAGACGCTAGGCCGTAGAGGGTATCGCTGGTCACTACTACGTAGAACGACACTCTCTTAGGGGCTTTGCCCCTATGCTCTTCAACCGTTTTGCTCATAGACCTCCCTCTTGACCTTAGACTTGACCCTTATCATCACTATCTCGGTGTATGGATACTGCCCCTCCTCGTCTTTCTCATACTTCTTGACCATATCCCACACGTTTAAGAGAGCTACTGCCGTCGCCGTTAAGGCCTCCATCTCCACGCCTGTCTTCCCCACACTTTTCACCTTGACCGACACCTTGATCCCGTCGTTTTCAATGCTCATCTTGACGTCTACGTTTGTTATTGGGAGTGGATGGCAAAGCGGCAGGACCTCGGGGGTCTTCTTGGCGGCCAGCATGGCTGCGACCTGCGTGACTGAGAAGACGTCTCCCTTCTCAACCTCGCCTTTAAGCACCTTCTCTAAGGTCTCCCTTCTCAGCTTTATAAAGCCCTCAGCCTCAGCCTCTCGATACACATCGGCCTTGCTAGTTATGTCAACCATTCTCACGCTCACGGCTTTCACCAAGCGACTTGAACAGAGCCTTTAAAGCTTCAACTCTGGGGTCGTTTAAGTTTAACCTAAAAACTCTCACTCTCCCGAAAACCCTCTCAGACACTATGTTGACCCTCTTCAAGTCCTCGAGGTGTCTTAAAGCGGTCTTGTGGTTTATGTCGGCTTCTCTCGCTATGGCGGTTATATTGAGCTCCTCCTTCTCAAGTAGTACCCTTAGAATTCTGACTTTAGCCTTAGAGCCTAGTAGCTCCTCTACGTTCACATGGCTCTTCCTCCGAGGTCTTCGGCTAAGAGCTTTGAGACCTCCTTCTCTAATAAAAATGCTGGAGCTGAGGGTAAACCTATCAGCGTCGTCCTACCCTTCTTAACGTTAACCGCCTTAGTGGTTAAGAAGCCCATCCTCTCTAAGTTCTTAACTATCTTCCACAGCTGAGTGTGCTTCTTCGCCTTAACCCCCCATAACTCGCATTCTCCTCTATACCTCTCCTCTAAAACTCCCATTCTTAAGTAGGCCTTCCCCCTCTTCAGCTCCTTGGCCACGGAGAGTAAGACCAGCTTCTCGTGGGGAAGTAGGCTTCTCAAGTCCTCAACCCTTATGCCGGGATGTATGAAGCCACTAGCCTCTCTCACGTCGTCGGGTGTGACCTCCCCCCTCCCCCTCAAGTCAGCTATTTTCCCAGCTCTCCATAGCAGCTCTATGGCAAGCCTAGCGTCTCCACTACCTCCTCTATCTACACCTACGCTGTCAGCTATGACCTCCAGAGTATCTTGCGGTACGGTGGAGTCCTTAAACGCCAACTTAACTCTATCTTGAAGTATGCTCATCAGCTGAGAGGATGTGTAGGGCTCAAACTCTATTATGTTCCTCGTCAAGCTACTCCTTAACACGTCGTCGAGCTCGTACATGAACTCCTTGCTCCTAGATATCATTATTAACCCGAGCTTCACCTTACTTCCCTCGTAACCTTCAAGCATCCTAACTAGGTTGTAGAGGGCGTCTTGACCAGCTGACTTGACGAAGTAGTGTACTTCGTCTAGCGCTATGATCGATGAGGCCTCCTTGTCCTCAAGTATCGACACCACGATCCTCAGTATCTCCTGAGGAGATAGCCCCCTCGTTGGGTATGAGGGGGCAACCTCCTCCATAAGCCTCTGGCTGACTAGGAAGAGGGTTCTCTCCCTGTAGCAGTTGACGTATATGAACTTGAAATGCCTACTTTTACCTTCAAGCTCCCTCCTCATGACCCTGCCGAGAAGCCTTGAAGAAGCAGTCTTACCTGTGCCCACACGACCTATCAAGAGGATCTTCTGGCAAAAGCCGCCACCGCCATCCTCCATGAGGTACCTGAAGTAGTTCATCATCGTTTTCACGTGTCTCTCGCGGTGAGGCAAGCTCGGTGGGACGTACTCAAAGGATAATGAACCTTCATCTTTAAACACCGTTCTCTCCGGAGGTACGCCCTCATTAAAGTCCATGGATGAGAGCCCCAGCAACCCACATCTCCATTAACTTAAACTTCAATCTCGATATAAGCTCATAATGCTGAGAAAACTTAAACTTCACTATCGACTTATTGGAGAACGAAGCTTCACAGGCTTCTCGTTAAAGAGGAGGCCTACAACGTCCCACACAACTTCAACTATGAGCCTCTTCTCACCACCAAAGCATTTAAGCTCTCTCCTTAAGAGCTCTATGAGCTCTTCTCTCCTCACATCGAGGTAGTCTCCACGCACCTCACACGTTAAGTGAAAGCTCTTCTCTTCACCTACAAGTGCCCTCGCAGCGGAGACCACGTCACGGCTCTTAGGCGGAACTGCAAGCTCAAACGGCACAATCCTGTAGATCCTAGTCACTCTGTTGCGCAATAAGTCAACTATTGTCCTCGCCTCAAGCTTAGACCACACGAGCAACACGCCAAATCCTGTAAAGGCTCTCACGTAGACCTGTTGGTCGTAGGGGTAGAGGGTGTCTAAAATCTCCCATTTAGACCACGCCTCCTTCCCAACGTCGGTTGTAGCCATGAGCCTCCACATCAGCAGCACCGAACAAACTTTTTAGAGCTCCTCGATAAAAGGTTGAGCGGTGATGAGAGGGTAGGTTGGCGAGGCCTATCCGATGAGCTTCAACCCCGATGCTGAATCCATTAATCATATAACTCTACGGCGTTGAAAGCCGCGTAACCTTATACAGCTTCACAGCAGACTTCTCTACCAATGCTGTGCTACATACTCACAACGGGACTGTGCAACTTGAAGTGTAAGTACTGTGGTGGGAGCTTCCCGGAACACTTAGTTCCAAGAAGGATATCCTACACGATCGATGAACTCGAGTCCTTCTTGGAGGGGGTTGACGAGCTGGTCATAGCGTTTTATGGTGGTGAACCCCTCCTAAACCCCTCTTGGATAAGAGCGGTCATGGACTACTTCAGCTCCCCTCGCTACGTCATCCAGACAAACGGCTTACTCCTAGACAGGTTAGAGGAGGACTACTGGAGGCGTATGGACACAGTGCTTCTATCCATAGATGGACCTGAGAACGTAACAGATGGCTATAGGGGGCGTGGAGTCTACAGAGCTGTGATAAGAGCAGCTGAAGGACTGAGGTCAATGGGCTTTGACGGGGATCTCATAGCTAGGATGACTATCTCAAGGAACAGCGACGTGAGGAGAGATGTCAAACACCTATTGTCACTAGGCCTCTTCGACCACGTGCACTGGCAGGTAGACGCCATATGGAGTCCTAAGTGGAGGGGCTTTGAGGAGTGGCTATTCAAGAACTACATACCTGGCCTACTATCCTTGGTCCACGAGTGGGTTGAGGAGCTATGCTCGGGGGATGTAGTGGGGATAGCCCCCTTCAAGGCGATAATGACCAGTCTACTCGAAGGCCGTAGCTTAGGTGCTCCACCATGTGGAGCTGGCTGGGGTGCTGTAGCCATTAACACCAACGGTGACATCCTGAGCTGCCCAATAGCTGTAGACGCTTCTTGGGCTAAGCTGGGCAACGTAAGGGACTCGTCTTGGAGAGATGTGCTGGGCAAGAGGGTTATAGGCGAGCCCTGCACGATGTGTAGTTATTACAACGTGTGTGGTGGGCGTTGCCTCTACACGCACTACGAAAGGCTGTGGGGCTCTGAAGGCTTTAACATGATGTGTGAAGCCACGAGGAGGCTTATAGACGCCCTAAGGGAGGTTAAGCCCCTAGTTGAGGAGTCGTTGAGGCTCGGCATAGTAAGCATGAAAGACATAAGGTACCCACCCTACCTTAACAGCGTAGAGGTTATACCTTGAGAAGCCTTCAAGCGATCCTCCTATACAAGTTGAGGCTGGTGGAGGCCGCTATGGTCAAGAAGAATATGAGGAGCACTATGTAGGAGTAGAGCTCAATCGATACGGCTTCTATGGAGAGGGCGAAGGATAGTATAGCTATTTCAACACCGCCTTTAGCCAGCTGGCCTAAAGCTATTAGAGACCTGTGCTCAACCCTCATCAGCTTAGAGCTCACAAAGCCACCTACAAGCTTGCCAACCACAACAGCTAAAGCCACGGCGACAGCCGCTAGAACGTCGAGCTTCATGAAGTCCCTCGTGACGTAGAGGCCTGCTCCAGCGAAGAATAGGGGTATGAATATGCCGTAAGCAAAGCCCTTAAGCTGATCCACGGTCCCCCTAATCACTGGATCCCACTTCGTCCTTGACAGAGCAAAGCCCATTATGAGTGCTCCGAAGACTCCGTGGAGACCTGCGAGAGATGAGAGATATGAAAATAGAAGTACTATGGCTATCAACGTGGCGAAAGAAGCAGCTTTCACCTTAAAGATCCTCTCAACCCTCCTGATCAATCTAGGCACTAAGAAGTACCCTGCCAGCCCTGAAGTTAAGAAGAAGGAAAGCACCTTAACTGCCATGAACGCGTAGTCTCCTTGCTCGCCTTGAACGAGCATTTGCGTCGATGCGCTAGCTATGAGCAGACCCATGAACTCGCTTAGTATGCTCATGTTGATGAGGTTTAAGCCCAGCTTAACTCCTGCTATGCGGAGGTCTGACACGATCCTAACGACAACCCCCAAGCTCGTTAACGCCATTACGCTCGACAACAATAGGCTTGGAGCCCAAGCCATCCCCATGACTTGAGAGAACACTAAGAGGCATAGGGTAAAGGGTGTGAAGAAGGAGATCATGGAGGAGGCTATGACCCTAATCCTCATAGCCTTGACTAGCTCCTCGACGTTTATCTCTTCGTAGCCAGCTAAGAATATCAGGAAGTAGACCCCTAACAGTATGAAAAGCTCTATCTCGGGCAGCACCTCAATGAAGCCAAACATCATGGGGCCGAGGATCATGCCAGCGAGTAGCTCTCCAATGATCGCTGGCTGCTTAATGCGTAGAAAGGCTTCTCCAAGAACTCTTGAAACGACTATGAGCACGGCGATGTACAGCAACGCCAACTCTAAGGAGCTGTTACCCATGGAGTCTCGCCTACGCACAAAGCAATCTCATCATCAAGACACCTCACCTCACGATCTTCAGTGCGAACAAACCCCTCTAGACAAGTTTAAGGGCTAAGCCCTCTTTAAAACAATATTCCCATCTAAGGGTTCAAGTAGGCGGTTATCGTCGTAAGCTCTAACACCAAACCAATGGTGGAAGCCGAGCCTTGCTCTTCGAGTTCAACCTTAGAATTGAGCGAGTAAGCGCATAAAACAATGGGTTCTACATGGAGAAGGCAGGAGAGGGAGCAAATCATCGAGGTTAGGCTCTAAAGAGTTTTCTCACCACTCCTCTCCTCTCAACACTCTCTTGTAGAGCTCTAAGTACCTCTTAGCAACCCTAATTCTGTCAAACTCCTCAGCTCTTCTCCTACACTCGTAGGGGTCGAACGTTATCTCGCCTTTCATGAGCTTTGAGACCACGCTCTTAAGCTCCTCGTAATCTCCTGGCTTACATATGTAGCCCGTCTTTCCGTGCATTACTACTTCTCGTGGAGCCCCTCTATCAGTTGTTATGACTGGTGTACCGCACGCCATGGCTTCGACGAACACGACGCCGAAAGCCTCCCAGTAGCTTGGTGATAGTGGTACCACGAGGGCCTTAGCCCTCTTGAGCAGGTCCACTTTAGTCGTGAAGTCCACTTCACCCACGAACTTGACTAGCCCGTTGCTGCTCTCACAGAGCTCTTTGACCTTGCTTACGTATTCATCCTCTGGGACGACTGACGTTGAGCCAGCCACTATGCCCCTGACGCCAAGGTCCCTCGCCAACTTCACGAACTCTAATGCACCTTTCTCCGGGCTTATCCGAGCCAAGAACAGTATGAAGTCCTCCTTCTCTCTCTGAAATTCGTACCTCCTTATGTCTATTGGGTTGTAGGCCCACTCCGCCTTCACCCTAAATACTCGAGTTAGATAGTCGGCATGCCACTTAGAAACGCCTATGGCGCAGCGCTTGTCGATGTTCACACCGGTTTTCTCTATGTAAGGGCCATGGTACGTCGTGCAAGTGGGCTTGCCACTAACCTTCAAGCATAGACTGGGCTTAAACCACGTGTGGTCGTTGACGACGTCGTGTCTAGCTATGACGTGCCTAAACTTCTCAAAGCTCTGGCGCTCCACTTCTCTAACCTTCTCAGAGACGCCTTTCTTAGCCCAGTCCTCTACAGCCTCGCACCACTCCACGACATTTACAAGCCTCTTCTCTCCCGCGTACTCGTCCATCGCCTTCTTAGAGCCCTTAACGGCGTACACCGTGACGTCATGGCCCATCTTAGCTAGAGCCACAGCTAAGTCCGCTACAACAGACTCTGTTCCACCATACCTACGAGGCGGTGTGGTGATGACGCATGTGCTTAGGAGACCTATGTCAAGGCTCTCCACCCCACACCACCCCCTCTATATATTATTATAGCGAGTGCGTGCGATGGAGCTGATGTAGAGTTGACGTGGGCTCCACGTGAGGTCTACATGAGTAACTGCTCCACGAGCCTGCCATGAGCTGAAGGCGAGTTTTCCCAGACTACTTCAAGTGAAGTCATCGGTGCCATGCGGCCTCGAAGCCTCATCAATTCCATCAGCACCTTGGGTTTGATGAGGAGGAGCCTCTTCTCGAACTCTTCTCTCCCATGTGCTTACATGCGCGGTTTCGAGTTGAAGTTGAGTGACTTAAGTTGCAGAGGGGTCGGGGCTACTTGAACTTAAAGGTTAGCCTTGCAGTCCTACCCTCTCCTAAGCTTAACTTCGCTACAGCCCTTGAGTACCCGCCTTTTAAGGTGTTGAGTTCGACTTCGTGCTTGACCCCATCCACGTAGAGTATGCAGTCGCCTAACACCTTAGCTAGTGTGAAGCCAAGCTCAAGCTCTAGAACCTGTCCTTCAACCCTAACCCTCACGTGCTCTTGGTCGCCGCTTGGCTTGAAGAGGGCATGGATGAAGCTATCTCCAATCCTCAGCTCTCGCACGTTGAGCATCCTGAATTCGTCTATGTAGGGGCATAGAGAAGCTCTCCTTGAGGGGGCCTCGGCTCTAACCCCCATAAGCCCTCTCACAGCTGAGTGTAAGTACACTCCGGAGGACCAAGCTTGAATGAAGCACCCTATATCCTCTCGACCGCTAGTTTCTCGATCTCCTGGCAAGAGCTCTGCGAAGTAGGCTGAGCTGAGCTCCTGAGCTCTTGAGAGCCTCATCAGGGTCTTAAGCCCCTCCTTAAACCTGCCGTACTGAAATTGAGCGTAAGAGACCCACCCTGTGCTTAGAGGCCAAACGCTACCCTTCTGGTAGCTCTTAGCGTCATACTCCACGTCACTCTTAGCCCTAGTCCTAACACCCCACTCACACATGAAGTCAGGGCCTTCAAGTCTCGAGAGCACTCTCCAAGCCCTGTCGTGGTCGACGAGCTTAAAGAATAGCGGCACAACGGCGTTGACGGTTAAGCTCGCATCAGGGGTACCGTTGGGCTTTATGGTGTCGTAGAAGAAGCCCTCATCCTCACTCCAGTAACGCTCAACTATTAGCCTCTTGAGCTCCTCAGCTCTCCTACGAGCTCTTAACTCCATGTCGTGATCCTCAACTTCTCTAGCCAGTTTAGAGCCACATTCAAACGCGTAGGCGAAGATCGCTTGGACGTCTACAGCGGACTTCCCCCTGAAGAGGGAGTCCATCCAAGTTACGTCGGGCAGGAAACCTTCAGGTCCATGCTCTACGAGTCCATCGCCGTCCCTATCAGCGTTAAAGCACCACTCCAGAGCTTTATGCACGTTATCGTACATGTACTCGAGAAACACGTGGTCGCCCGACCACTGGAAGTAGTCGTAGACCCCTATCACGAAGAGAGGTGTGGAGTCAATGCTGTAGTATATGATCGTGCCGTCCATCCTAACCTCGTGGGGCACCTCGCCCTTGTAGTAGGGCACCATTGCTTGGTCCTCGCCGTCCTCCTTGGCTTGAAATCTCGCTAGGAGGTTTAATGCTTCTCTAGAAGCCTCGAAGTCACCTATGGCGTTAACTCCAAAGAGAGTCCACACCGTGTCCCTCCCGAAGAATATCGGGAAGTTCGGCAGCCCAGCCATAAACCCCATGCCGTAGCCTTCTTGGTAGTGCTTGAGCAACTGCAGGTTCACCTTAGACCACGTGAATGTCCTGTCAAGTGGTAGCACTCCCGTCGACATGTTTGTGGTCCTCGTGAGGTAGGCCTCTATGTACTTCTCAGTCTCGTGGAGAAGCTCGTGGGTTCTAGATATCGCCTCGTCGTACTCCTTAAGCAACGAGAGCAGCGAGTCGACTCCTCCAGCTAAGACGAACTTAACCTCCTCCCTATCCTTAACCTCGAGGTCGTAGGCCATTGCTACATCGCCATAGACGTTCTCCCACACCTTGGGCATTGAGACACCGCAAGCTAATCTCTCTAGCCCTCCAATAGACACAGCAGATGGCTTAAGCGACCCGCCAAAGATAGCTACCCACTCAGGCCTCACGTAGTGCCTAAACACAACAGCTCCTCTACCCTCGTCATAGGCTACGAAGACCCTTCTCTCGCGCCAAGGCTCAGTCGCCTGCCTAACCTCCCACATGAGGTTGACTACGGGGTTAACGATTAGCCTAAACTTCAAGCGTGATTCTCTAAGATTCTCAAATGTGAGCAACCAGCAGGCAGCTCGGTGGAGTTTAGGTATGAAGACAACTTCCTTGACGAGCAACCCATGAGGCAAGCAATAAAACCTCTCGGCGTGAGAAGTGTGAGCTTCAAACTTATCGCAGTAGTCGCTTAACCATAGAAGCTCATCTCCAAGCTTAACTCCAAGCCTCAGTGAGTCAGCCACCTTTATCGGTAGACACCATACGCCACACCACCTCCCCCTAAACTCGCCGTTCTCGAGGGCCATGAGGTAGGTGCGGAGACCTGAAATTATGAAGCTACGCTTCAACCCACTTCTCTTGTCTACAGTCCACACGTACATCTCGCGCTGCTCAGCCTCCACACTAGACCCTCCAACTGCCTTAGAAGCACCAACTTCAGGGAGGCACTATAAGCTTTCTCAATGGCTAGGAGAGACCTCCCGCTCAAGTCTTTGAAGAGCTCCTCAGCGTGGTGAGGCGTCCATAACGTGTCGATTGAGGGTTGAGACGTAGCTTCATCCTCTGCTAAGCTGCTCAAGCTCAAGTGTAGTTAGAGGTTTTGGGACTACGGCGTCCTGGTTTCTCAGCAGTTTTTCAGCTAGCTCTCTAAACACCATGGCTATGTCGCTGTTGGGGGAAAGCTCTACGACCGTCTTGCCTTGGGCCTCGGCCTCAGGTATTAAAGGAGTCTTGGGGATCTTGCCAACGACCTTTGCACCTATCCTCTCCGCGTACTCCTCAACGACCTCGGGTTTATCCATGAACCCCCTCGCATTGTATATTAAGCCGCCCAGCTTAGAGCCTCCTCGAGCTGCAAATCTCCTTATAGCTTTACATAGGTTGTTGGCTGCATATAGGGATAAGGGCTCTGACGACGTGACTATGTAGACTTGATCCGCAAGCTCCCTCCTCAATGGAAGGGCTAAACCTCCACAGACTATGTCGCCTGGCACGTCGAATAGCGTGATGTCCGGCTTATAAAGCTCAAATACGCCTAAGCTCTTGAGGAAGTCTACCCCAACTATGATTCCACGACCAGCACACCCAACTCCAGGCTCCGGCCCACCTATCTCTATGCATATAGCTCCTCCATACCCCTGAACCACGACGTTCCCCTCAGCTAAGTCGTCTACACGTATTCTCTCACTTGCCAGAGCCACGTCTACGTCAAGCTCAACACCCAGCCTCTCCCTCAAGAAGTCCAGTAGAGGCTTGACCTCCACTCCACCTCGAAGACTCCTAGTGCAGTCAGTCTTAGGGTCACACCCTATAACCATAACCCTAAGGCCTCTCTCAGCTAAGGCGGCAGCTACATTAGTTGACACCGTGGACTTCCCTATTCCACCCTTACCGTAAAGCGCTATCTTCTTCACGCAGCATCCACCCTCCAGTCGCACGCAACTTAATATATGTGCTTCACCATTTCACTTATGAACATTCCATGACTCCTCGCCGTAAAAAGGAAGAGGCCTAAAGTTCTCTTTAGCTTAGCATCATGAAGGTTATCTTAGCGTCACTACTCTATGAAGATTACGTCTACACCGATTTTCTCGGCAGCTTCAGCTTGCCTTTCATCGCTTGTCAAGAGGGAGGCCTTAATCTTATCGGCATAAGCAATGTATAGGGCATCGTAGACCGTTACACCATGCTTCAAAGCCATCAGGAAGGCATCATCAATAACTTCATCCTGGGACTTTAAGGTTACCACGTTGTTATTCACCATTTCTAAGAGTAACCTTCGCTTTTCAAGAGCCACTTCAACAGGCAGTACTCTAAGCAGAGCAGTGGCTTTCCATAAGGCGTTAAGGATCTCCTTAACAGCATGATCCAGCGTATATACGTCATCCTTCACAAGCCACTCCTCAACTCCAAGCCAGTTGTCCTCCTTTAAGAGGTATTTCACTAGGCTCGACGCATCAATGACTATCACGGTCCTCCCTCACCAACTTAGCTGCAAGACCTGATGGAACTCTTGGATGAGCCTCTAAGGCCTCATGAATCTCCCTTAAAACCTTCAATCGCCTATACGTCTTAACACGCTCCTCAAGAAACCTAAT
>QMSN01000017.1 GCA_003650865.1 Thermoprotei archaeon | reverse complement strand
TATCTTGTAGGGTGACTTTAAGTTCTCGACAGCTAAACCCCTCCTCAACCTGAAAAGCTCCCTGCCATCTATGACCGCTCTGCCGACGGCTACGAGGTCTCCTCGCGGGCTGACGACGGACACTTCGTCGCCTCGCCTCACACCCTTCATGGATTTGACGCCGGGGATGTAGACGTCAGCTCCAACCATTACAGACTCGGCTGTAGGCTTGTCAACCACGACCTTCTTCTCGAGCTCGAGCACGTCGAAGGGCCCTAGAACCCTTATCTGAACTGCCTCCTCAACGCCAGCCACAAGCTTGGCTTCAAGCCCCATCTCCAGTAGGGCATTCACGACCTCATCTGGAGGTGCCTTAAGAGTGTTGACCCTGATCGTGTACCACTCTCCCGGCGACGAGAGTGCTTCCACAACTCTCTCAACTTCAGATCCGTATATCGAGGACAGGACTTTAAGGGCAGCTTCAGATGGTTTGTAGCGAGGCTTCATACTTCTTCGCGCCTCAACGACACTCTCCTCATCTTGTGGCCACATATGGGGCAAACCTCGACGTACTCCTGTTGTATGCTTCCACAGGCGGTGCACTTGTAGGCCCACTTCACCCTGAGCTTTATGGGCCTAACCTTCAAGCTCCTGTACTTCACGCCTAAGTGCGACGCCACGTTTTGAACTGCGTAGTCATCTGACACAAGCTCCACGCTCTCTCCACGCTCCTCTGATAGCTGAAGCGCCAAGGCTATAACTTGAAGGTCGGTCTTCGAAAGCCTCTCGTAGTCCCCTGTGCGCTTAGCGGCCTCTAAAGCTCTGTTCACGTAGGAGCCTGGAGGCGTCGATACTTTCAGTAGGCCTAGATCCATGAAGGCCTCGAGGTGCGCTCTATGCCTAGTCGTCTTGACCTCCTCTAGGACCTCAGGCACGGTATAACAGAGCTTCTCCCTTAAGACCTCGAGCCCCCCGCAAAGCACAGCGGTGGCGTCTAAGACGGCTATGCAGGGCTCCTTAGGTCTACTACCTCCTCTCTCCACGAATACGAATCTCGTAGAACTTTCTATAAAACGTGCTTCTGACCTCCTTAACTCTCAAGAAGTCCACGTAGAGCTCGGATAGCTTAACCTCAATCACACTTTTCTTCTGGACCACGGCGGTCAACACACCGTCGCAGTACACAGCTGCTCCACGCCTGCTCCTAGGTGGGAATGTTACTCGCACAGTGCTGCTGCTTGAAAATATGAATGGCTTGACGCCGAGGTTTAGGGGGTTCATGATCACCAGCTCCAAGCAGTCGAGCTCTGGATCTATGAGGGGGCCGTTAGCCGAGATGGCGTAGGCAGTTGATCCAACGGCGGTTGATATCAACGCCCCGTCAGCCCTCCCGCTGAAGACCTCCACTCCATCCACGTCGACCTTGAAGTCTATGACCTTCGCTGGCTTCGGGGTGAACACGAACACGTCGTTTAACGCGTAGTCCCTGCATACACCGTCGATGAACAGGGATAACATGCGGGCCCTCTGTACTCTGTACTCACCCCTTATGATCTTGTCTAGAGCTGAAAAGACCTCAGGAGGATCGACCTCGCAGAGGAAGCCCATGGAGCCCATGTTGACGCCCAGAACCCTTAGGGGTGCACCAAACTTTCTGACTGCACGCAGTATCGTGCCGTCGCCGCCTATAGTTACGACTACGTCAGCCCTCCTGATTGCCTTGTTGTCCCCCGCAGCTTCTCTAACTCTCTCGCTTGGGTGAGATAAAGCTAGGTCTCGATCCACCAGTACCTTTACGTCCTGCTTTTCCAAGTGAAGAAGCAGGTCTTCAACTAGCTTCAACACCTTCTTGAGGTCTCTCCTCCCGGTTACCCCCACCGTCAGCAACCTTAACGCTCCCACCTAAGAGCCTCTGAAGCTCAGTATCTTGGCTCAGCGGGTTCGCATTACCTTTTTCCTTCCAAGGATCTCCCAAACCTCAACTTCAGAGCCTACTGTGAGCTTCTCCACTATCTCGGGCTCGACGGTATCCTTGACTATCTCGTACACGTTGTAAGTGGAAAGATCCATGAGCTGTATCGTCGTGGGCGTCATCGATATTACTTGAGCCACGCTCTTCTCAATGATGGGCACATCTACTTTCTGGTCTACTGGGACCACTATGCTCCTCTTGACCCCATCAAATATGCCTAGGGCTGTTATGCGCACCTTGGCTGAACCGTGCTTTCCAGGCTTGGACTTCTCGACCTCGACTATCCTACAAGGCTCCTCATTTATCACTATGAAGGACCCGGTTTTCAGCGAACCCGCATCTACAGGGCGCCTCGACACCTTAAATCCCTCTCAAACCCCTTTTAAATCAGAGATGATTTTGTCCTCAGGGGCTTTTAAATGTTTAGAGAACTCGTCCTCAAGATATAGCTGGCCAGCTTCTCGAGGGCTCTCCTCCTATGCGATATTCTATTCTTGACGTCAGACGTCATCTCTCCATACGTCAGCCCTCCACCTTCGTCGGGCTCGAATATGGGGTCGAACCCCCACGAGTCACCTCTAGCTTCACGCGCTATCACCCCCCAAGTTTCACCTATAAACACCGTGACGCGATCTCCATCGTGGAGGGCCACAGCAGACCTGAAGACGGCTCTTCTGTTACTGACGTCCTTCATCAACTTCAGTATACCCTCATTGCCTATGGTTTTAAACACATAAGAGGAGTAGGGACCTGGGAACCCCTTCAGCTCCTCTATGAATAGGCCTGCGTCCTCGACTATTAGGGGCTCACGGATGACCTCGTATGCCCTGTGAGCTCTGAATGAGGCGATCTCTACTATGTCGTCTGCCTGCACCTCCACAACTTTAAGTATCCTCACCTCAACGTTTACTCCCAACTCCCTTAAGATGCTCATGGCTTCTCTTGCCTTGTGAGGGTTCCCAGTCACGAACTTTAGGTTGCGTACCATAGGCATAGAGTGATCACACGCAATATTTATGTATATCTAGCTGTTAGAGTAGGGTTAAGGTGGCTTAGGGCTATGCGTAAGAACAAGAAGAAGGGAAAGTCACATTCGACTAGGCCCATTACCAGCGATGTAGCGGCTAAGCTGAAGATATCGGAGGACGAAGTGGTCTCGCTCATAGTGGAGTACGCCAAGAAGGGCTATCCACCCTCCATGATAGGGATCCTGTTGAGGGATCAACATGGAATAGCCCTCACGAAGAGCATTATAGGCAAGAAGATAACGCAGGTGCTCGCTGAGAAGGGCTTAGCCCCTCAGATACCTGAGGATCTCGGAAACCTCATTAGAAGGGCTATAAGGATTAGGAGGCACCTTGAGGAGCATCCTAAGGATTACTTCTCGCTCAGGGGGCTTCAGCTCGTTGAGTCGAAGATACACAGGCTAGCTAAGTACTACAAGCGGAGGGGAGTTCTACCGCCTGACTGGAGCTACAAGCCCGAGAAGATAAGCTTAATACCTTAAAATAGGTCTCACGATATGGGTTTAACCTGTGAGTGGAGGCAACTTCTCAGCTTTAAGCGGCCTTACCTCACGAGTAGCTGAAAAGCTGAGGGAGGCCTCAGGCCTCTACGTCTTGGTGACTCACTACGACGCCGACGGCTTGGCCTCTGCCTCCATAATTGCCAGGCTACTCATGAAGCTCGACAGGGACTTCGTGATAAGGGTTGTGGATCAGCTGGACGAGCTATCTCTACAGTCCCTGCCTAGAGGAGACTTCTACGTGTTCACGGACTTGGGGAGCTCGTCCATAGAGAGTATAGCTAAGATGGGCTTCACGCCAGCCATCGTGCTAGACCACCATGAACCTCTAAGGGGACAGGTGAAGGTAGAGGACACGTGGGAGGTAAATCCTCACCTAGTTGGGATTAACGGTGGGAGAGAGATAAGTGCTTCAGGCTTAGCGTACCTCGTGGCCAAGCACTTGAACCTAGTAGATCACGATATGGCCTATCTCGCTGTGACGGGAGCAGTCGGTGATAGGCAGGATAGCGCGCCTAACGGTCTTGTAGGCCCGAATAAGCTCATAGTTGAAGAGGCTATGAGTAAGGGGTGGATCTCGAGCTCCTCTGGCTTGAGGCTCTACGGAGTTCCGAGATATCCTCTTGTAAAGTCACTCATGTACACAGTTGACCCCCTGCTCCCAGGTCTAACATACGATGAAGCGGCGTGCCAGCGTTTCCTTGAAGTGACCGGTATACCGGCGAAGAAGGCTGACGGCTCCCCTATGACCTATGGAGACCTACGTCCTGAGGAGAAGTCTAGGCTTGCCACTGCACTCATCAAGCACCTCTTGGCTAAGGGCATAAATCCTCAAGCTGTGGACTCCCTCTTCGGTTTCACCTACGAATTCCTCTTTGAGGCTGAATCCTCGCCGTTGAGGTATGCCCACGAGTACGCTCAGCTACTCAATGCGTGTGGGAGGCTTAAGAGGCATGGGGTGGGGCTGGCCATTGGGCTTGGCGATAGGGAGAGGGCTCTAAGCCAGGCTGAAGCCATATCGCTCGAGTACAGGAGGAGGTTGGCGCAGTACCTATCGCTAATACGCAATGACCCCTCTTACATAAGGCTTCTCAACAACATACAGGTGCTAAAGCTGAGCGGATTAGTTGACGACAGGGTTTTGGGAGCGGTGTCGTCAATAGTTTTATCATCATACATGTGTGATGTGAGTAGACCACTCGTCTCTCTAACGACGTCTTCGCATGGGAGGATTAAGGTCTCAGTTAGAGTTCACGAATCCCTTTCGCGTAGAGGTGTTGACATAGGCCCTCTGGTCAAGGAGGCAGCTGAGAAGGTTGGAGGTAGTGGTGGAGGTCACGCTGTAGCAGCTGGTGCTATAATTCCAGAAGAGGGCTGCGACGTCTTCCTGAAGCTTCTGGACGAGACTATGGGTTTGAGGCTTGCACGTGGTGGTTGAGGCGACATGGAGATCTCGTTGACCATACGCGTTGATGCGGCGTCAACCCTAGTGGCTAAGGCTTTGAGCGAGGCGCTGGAGCCTGACAACGTTCAGCTGCCTGAAAGAATTCAGTTGGCCGTGAGGGCTCGAGGCGAGATCCTCGAGATATCGCTGCGCTCCTCAGACATAGGTTCACTCCTCAACACTATGAACGACATCCTCTCATGTCTTCAGCCAGCTCTAAAACTCTCTTTGAAGCACTCTTGATACCGACGACCTCAAAAGGTTTAAATTGCCGGGTCTTAAGGTTTTTGACACCCAAAAAGGGGAGGTAAAGCCTTGTCGTCGAGAAGAGCACGAGCGATCAGGGCTCCGCCAAAGATGTGGATCACCATACTTGCTCCCAAGTACTTCGGTTACACCGAGATAGGCAAGGCCTTAGTGTCTTCACCTGAGAAGGCGATAAGGCGAACTATATGGACTACGCTCTACAACATAACAAACGACTTCTCTCATCAACACATAAAGTTGCACTTCCAGATAGTGAAGGTCGAGGGGGACAAGGCCTACACGATATTTAAGGGACACGCCTTGGCGAGGGACTACATTCGAAGCCTCGTTAGGAGGGGCTCCTCAAGAATAGACAGCATATTCAACGTGGAGACCAAGGATAACTACATGCTGAGAGTCTCGATGCTTGCAGTGACTGTGAAGAGAGCTAAGACTTCCCAGAAGTCCGCTATAAGAGCTATCATGAAAGAGGTGGTTGAGGAGAGAGCTTCTCAGCTCAACTTCGAGGACTTCGTGCAGGAGCTCACACTAGGCAAGATACCCTCAGACGCCTACAACAAGGCCAAGAAGATTTACCCTCTGAGAAAGGTCGAAGCAATGAAGAGCAAACTACTACGTGTACCACCTGAAACTGAGGAGGCTAAAGTGCTTCAGCAGGCCGCTTAGCGCCTAATAATCTTGAGGACCCTCAACCTAAAATACTAGTAAGGGTAGAGTAGGGCTGTTGAGGGCCTAAGGCTTGAAGGCAATGAGAGGTAGCTCTACACCTTTGAGGTTTGCTGAACTTAATGTGATTAGGAAGAGCTGGTCTAGGGTCAAGGTTAGAGTTGCGTTGTGCTACCCGAACGTGTATAGAGCTGGTATGACGGGATTGACGGTTCAACAGCTGTACTACCTCTTCAATTTGCACGAAGAGGTGTTGTGTGAGAGGTGTTTTCTCGGAGGGGGTGAGCCTAGGACTGTTGAGAGCTACGCTGACTTAAGGAGCTTTGACGTACTGGCCTTCACCATGCAATACGAAGAGGATTACGTGAACATGCTCCGTATGTTGATGAGGGCTGGAATAAACCCTCTCAAGAGTGAGAGAAGGGAAAGCGACCCTATCGTGATAGCGGGAGGGCAAGCAGTCTCCGCCAACCCGACATTGATCTCTGCTTTCGCAGACGCAGTCTTCATAGGCGAATTGGAACCTAAATTGCCTGAGCTACTTGATTCGCTTATGGATGGGAGGTCCAAGGCGGAGAAGCTGCTCTCCTTATCCGATATTGACTGCGTGTACGTTGAAGGTAAGGATTACGTAAAGAGGTCTACCGCAGTAAACCTTGATGATACGCCTCACATAGTAGCTCAAGTCACGCCAACTGATAGGAGTGAGGTGTTAGACCCCATCTTTGCAGATGCCCTCTATGTAGAGGTCTCGAGGTCTTGTGGAAGAAGATGTCGCTTCTGCCTACTTGCTTGGACCAACGGTCCCTTCAGGTATAGAAGCTATGACAGGTTTATCGAGCTCCTTGAAGAGGGGCTTAAGCGGAGCTCGGCGAGTAAGGTGGTCTTCATAGGCGCAAACGTCTTCGACGTGCCAAGGTTAAAGGATATGTGCAGAGATGTTTTGAATAGAGGCCTCAGCCTCTCCATACCATCCTTGAGACCTGACGCTGTAGACCACGAGCTCTTGGAGCTCATAAAGCGAGGTGGACAGAGAAGCTTGGCCCTAGGTTTTGAATCGACATCTTATAATCTCAGATGCTTCTTAGGCAAGTCCTATCCTGACGAGGTCATTGAAGAAAGCTTTGAGCTAGCATCTAAATACGGTATCAGGGACATCAAGGCGTACCTCATAGTGGGGTTGCCTGGCGAATCACCCGCTGACGTAGAGGCTTGTGGAGATACCTTTAGGAGATTGGCATCGAAGTACAACGTAAACGTTCATGTATCCATAAACCCTCTAATACCGAAGCCCAACACCCCCCTCCAATGGTTACCCCCTCTCAAACCTGCTCAGGTTAGGGAGATCTACAGGGCATACTTGAAGGCTCTTAGACATAGACGTGTCAAGGTGGACACTCTAAAACCTCATAGAGCTTACGTGCAATCAATGCTCTCCCTGGCCGACGTGACCATGGCTCCCAAACTCCTACAGCTAGCTATGATGGATCACGCAACGTGGTCCTTGATGTCGAGGGAGCTCGAAAAAGTATTCTGTAACCCTCGTGAGGAGAACCCTTGGGACGTTGTTGACCTCGGTTTCCCTAGGGATGAGCTGAAGAGGCAGTTTAAAATGGCACTGGAAGTAGTTGGAGCAAGTGAACAGCTAGCCCGATGGCTATGAGGGATGCAGCTAACACCATTACAGCGACGTCGCGGACCTTCAAGCTTGTGTCAAGGCTTGTGGTGCGCCTTCCCTCTACGTTGAACGCTCTAACCTCCATGGTTACAGCGGCGTTGTGAAGGACTTGAAAGGACCTCACGACGAGTGGGGTTATGAGTGGCTTAAGCTTCTTCACAAAGCTCTCACGCCTTAACCCCAACCCTCTAGCTCTCTGGGCATCCCATATCTTCTGTGCGTCAAGCATGAATATCGGTGTGAACCTCAAAGCTAACATGAAGGCAGCTGTAACCCCTCTTCCAGCACCCATAGCCGTTAAGAAGGCCACAACCCTATCTGGGCTTGTGGTTGAGAGGAGGAATGACAACGTGATTACGAAGCAGGTGAGCCTCAAGACGAGTAGTGTCGCTACATAAATCGACGCTAAGAACCCGTTCACTAGGAACACTATTGCCACTATGATCCAGAGTGCGAGAGAGCCTTTTAACCACTGTTTAGCCTCTCGAGCTAGAACTATCAAGGTTATGGCTGCAACCAATACGCAGATGAGCTCAACGACCTTGTCGAAGAGCGATGCCATCGTTATGAGGCCAGCCACTATTAGGAGCTTCACCCTTAAGTCCATTGAGTGGAGCCAAGTCTTCTCACCCCTAAAGCGTATCATCTCGAGTATCGAGAGCATTTTTAAGGGATAGTTCATCGAGACGTCAAGACCTCCTTAAGCGCTCTCACGTAGCTGTTAATGTCGTACTCCTCTACCTTCAACCCCATGCTCTTGAGACTTAGCCCCAAGCTAAGCAAGCTGGGCTTTCTTAACCCCGCTCTCTCCACGTATCCTCCATCCACTGCCTCATGGGGAGGGCCATCGAAGATCACTTGACCGTTGAGCAAGATGATAAAACGCGTAGCCACCTCCCACGCGAAGTCCATGTCGTGAGTTACAACTACCACAGCCCTTCCATGGAGCCTCTGGTACTCCTTCACTATGCCTGCAATGACGCGTTTATGCTCAAAGTCCTGACCCGTAGTGGGCTCATCCAACACTAGGAGGTCGGGCTGATAGACTAAAACTGAGGCCAATGCAACTCTCCTCTTCTCTCCTTCACTTAACAGCAGAGGCGACTTCTCAAGTAGCTTTGTCACGTTTAGCCTAGCAACCCAAGGGTTTTTCTCAACATCTATGTAGTCTAGACCCATGTTCTTAAGCGCGAATACAAGCTCTCTCTTCACGTTGAGCTCAAAGAGCTGGTGATTCGGATTTTGAAACACTATGCCTATGCTCCTAGCAAGCTCTTCAACTCTCTTCTTGTGGATCTCTAAGCCCTTTACGTAGATCCTTCCCTTACTAGGCCTCAATAAGCCTATAAACAGCTTTATTAGAGTTGTCTTCCCTGAGCCGTTGGGTCCCAGTATGGAGACAACTTCTCCGGTTGATACCGAGAAGTTTACTTCCTTCAATACGTAGCTTCTGCCGTCATAGCTGAACCATACGTCTTCAAGGCGTAGGAGCTCGGCCAACGACATCACCCAATAGTTCAAGAAGCTCTTGGACGGTTAAGGGAGGTTTGGGAAGCTTTACTCCCTTCTTCCTCAACTCCTTGTAGAGCCTTAAGGGTAGAGGGATGCTTACCCCAGCTTTTTCAGCTTCCCTTGACAACAAGGCTTCTACGGGTTCCCCGGAAATTAGGATTCTCCCATTACTCATCAAGACTATTCTATCAAAGACCTCCAGTAAGTGCTCCACGTCGTGCTCGACGACTACTATCGTGTACCCCCTCTGCTTCAGAGCTTTAAGCATCTCCTTTAGGGAGTGTAGGCCGTGATGGTCTAGGTTGGAGGTGGGCTCATCAAATATGAGGACTTCAGGGTATAGCGTCAAGAGCGACCCTATAGCTACACGTTGAAGTTCTCCTCCTGACAGCTCGTACGTGCTTCTATCCAGTAAGTGGCTTATGCCTAGAGCCTCAGCAATCTCCATGACCCTTTCCCTGATGATTTGAGGAGGCAAGCCTATGTTTTCAGGCCCGAATGCAAGCTCCCTTTCAACCTTTAACGAAATGAGTTGGCTCTCGGGGTCTTGAAGTACTAGGCCCACGCCCAAGTACCCTCGCTTCTCCCTTACTCTATGCGCATTCTCCCCTCGGTACAGAACCTCTCCCTTAAAGTCCCCCTCTACGAGAAACGGTATAACACCACTGAGAATATAGCACAATGTCGTCTTGCCACAGCCGCTAGGCCCCATGATGCATAAGCTCTCTCCTTCACGCACCTCAAGCGTGATGTCTTCGACGGCGGGTTTGCTCTCGCCCTTGTAGGTAAACGTCACATCCTTGAGCTCTATTAAATTCATGCTGCTCTCACGTTATCTCCTTAAAGGGTTGCTTAAGCTTATCCTTGACAACCCTCAAGAAACCCTCTAAAACGACATCTCCCCTTACAGGCGTAGTGACGCAGGCAGCAGTAGCGTGTCCCCCACCTGACCCTGAGAACTCTAGCCCCAGCTGCTCCATGACTTCTCCCAAGTGCAGGCCAAAGCTCTTCGTGAACCCCTCACTAGCCCTCGCACAAAGCCTTGAGCCTCTTGAGTCCAAGTCGTTGTACACTGCAGCCAAGTCAGCTCCCAAATCCACTAATGCCCTCGCAGCCGATGCCTCATAGGATCCCACGTGGGATGTCGCTAGGACCCATTGGTCACCTAAGGTAAAGAGCTTGAGCCTCTGAGCACTCTTCAATCTCGCAATTTTCTCGGAGTAGCTTAGCGGCATGTAAAGCATGCGAGATGCCTCCTCGAGAGAAGCTCCACACTCTACGAGGAATGCCACGTTGAGTAACGTCTTTAAGCCCCCTACGTAAAGCCTCCTAGAGTCAGAGAGTATGCCTATGAGGAGCCAGAATGCCACCTCCTTTGGGGGTTTCAGATCTATAGCTCTGTATATGTCGCACACTATCTCTGCTGTGGCAACGGCCTCCTGATCCATTATGGTCAAAACAACGTTTTGTGGACGCTTTGCAGACGGCCTATGATGGTCAACTATTATTATGGGTTTATGGTAATCAACGGCCTTTTCAAGCTCGCCTAGATGTGCAGGATTGTTGACGTCGATGAAGAAGCACAAGTCGTATCTTGGGAGCGTCGCGGTTTCCTCTGTGGAATCTATTAGGCCTAAGTCCTCCAGCAACCTCTTGGCTGGGAGACTTAGCTTTATAGATGCAATAGTTATGTGAGCTTCTGGGTTGACTTCACGTATTAAGTGGCTTAGTGCGTGGCAGCTGAGAACCGCGTCGATGTCGCTATTCTGGTGGCTTACGAGTACTACGTCACGGGCTTTCCTCACGTGAGTTAAGAGCTCTACTACCTTCAATTCCTCCACCCCAAAGGCTTTCAAACAACTTGATGGCGTATTCAACGGCTCTCCTCGCTATGGGCACTGGGTTCCTAAAGCTTGCTTCGTGTAGTCTTACCTCAACGTCGACGTCTAACACGCCTTGATCAAACTGCAAAGACACATTAACGTCTAGAAGCTCTTCAGGTGGCACGAGCTTCGTTATGTAAGCTATGACCTCCTCCTGAACCCTTCTTAGAGCTTCCTCTATGTTACGTGCTTTCATGGTTTACTAGCTGGAGCTCAAGCTATAGCCAGC
>QMSN01000016.1 GCA_003650865.1 Thermoprotei archaeon | reverse complement strand
GTGTTTGCATACTATTCCTAAGACCTCCTTAGCCTCCTCCAAGGCCTCACGGCTATTAGCCCCTACAACTCTGGGCAGGCTCTCTAAGGTCTTTGAGGGATCGTCAAACCAGTCCCTCCTGGGAGCCACGGCCACCTTGAAGCCCCTGAGCTTATCTAATACCCAGTCGACCCAGGATGGCGTTATGGTGCTCTCGATCACCACGAGCTTCTTCCCACCCTCACATATCTTCGAGACCACGTCCTCTAAGGCTTCTTTCCAAGGTCTGCCGTTGCGCTCGGTGTTGACGGCTATGAAGTGAACAGCCACTTTGTCATCAGACACCACGCGCTTGTAGTCTAGAGTAGCCTCTATGTTTGGCATGGCGTCAGAAAGCTTAAACGGCACCCAGTCTTGAAGCGTCGGTATGTGGGGTGGAGGCTGCCCCCTGGATATGGCCTTTACAATCCTCGGGTTTATGTCGTAGCATATGGACTTAACCCCCTTGACCGCGTAGAAGGCAGCCGTCGAGAAGCCTATGTAGCCCGACCCCCAAATAGCTATCTTCGCCTCGCCTTTGAGCAGCTTGCTTCTTAAGTTCAAGGTTTTCAGCCTCTAAGCCTAGAGAGACCTCAGCTTATTCTGTATTAAACTATGTTGTGCATACTCGCTAAAGACTTTAAGCCAACAGGCTAGAAATAGAGCTCTCCAAAGAAGCCTTGCATACTCATCTCCTAGACGCCCCTCGGCGAACTTCTCGATTAACCTCTTTAGGTCTCCTAGCTTTAGGTAGCCTTCTAAGTGTTCCTTAGCGTTCTCTAGGTACTGTGAGGCTTCTCGAGCTACCTCTCTAAGCCACTTGGCTTCAGGCACTTCAAACCCTATTTTGCTCCTCCTGAGCCTTATAGGCTCCGGCAGTATTCCCTTAAGCGCTTGCCTGTGGACGTACTTGGTCCAGCCATCCTTAATCTTCATATCCTCAGGCATGGACATGCTGAGCTCGGCAAGCCTGTGGTCGAGGAAGGGCACTCTGCTCTCAATGGAGTAAGCCATGCTGTTCCTGTCCTCGTACTTCAACAGCTCGAGGAGCCTGCCTCCCGTCAAGTCCTTGGCTAAGGCCTCATTTAGCGCCTCAGCCCTAAGCTCCTCTACGACGTGCCTAGCCCTCCTCACCTCATCACTCATGATCTCCTCGGCCAGCTTAACCCTCTTGCCTAGAGCGACTGCTAATCCCAGTTTAGCCTTAGAGGCTATGAGGTCTCTGAGCTTGTAGGCCTCCTTTAAGGCCCTCCCGAGCTTCCCCCTCTTGACGAGCTCCTTGATGTAGAGCGGTATGTAAGCGTGATAGCCAGCTAACAGCTCATCTCCACCCTGCCCGTCTAGGACTGCCTTGACGTGCTTAGAGGCTAGCTCCATGACCTTCCACTGAGCGTAGACGCTAGGACCTTCAGGTGGCTCTTCGTGCACAGCTATGAATCTCTCCAGCTCCGCCATGAGCTCCCTCGACGTAGGCCTAATCGTGTACCTCTCAAGCTTGAAGCTCTCGACTACGACATTGACGTACTCCTCCTCGCTTATCTCCTCGTCCTCAACTATTGAGGAGAAGCTGAGGAGCTTAGGCCCAAGCCCCTTCTCGCAGACAACCCCTTCATTTATAAGCTTGTGAGATGCAGCCACGATGCTTGACGAGTCTATCCCGCCGCTGAGCAGGAAACCCAGTGGGACATCGGTTCTCAAGTGTAGCTTGACGGCGTCTAGGAAGGTCCTCCTCCACTCCTCCACATACTCCTCCTCTCCACCGCTCTCAACCTTGAGTGTGAAGTTAAGGCTCCAGTACCTAACCTTTCTGAGCGAGAGGGTATCGATGTCGACTTCCACGTAGTGAGCAGGTAAAACTTGAAGGACTTCTGTGAAGAAAGTCTCCTCCCTGACTTGGGGGCGCTGGAAGGTTAAGTAGTGGTATACGAGCTTAACATTAGGCTTAAAGCCTGAGAACATAAGTAGAGGTTTAATCTCCGATGAACACGCCACGAGGCCTCCTTTAGCTGTGTAGTAAAGGGGTTTTATGCCGAACCTATCTCTGACCATGAACATCCTCTTGGCCCTCAAGTCCACGATGATGAAGGCCCACATCCCTATGATCCTCGAGAGAAGGCCTTCAAGCCCCCACTCCTCATATCCATGTATGAGCACCTCGGCGTCGCTGTCAGACTTAAACCTATGCCCTCTCTCGAGGAGCTTCTCTCTAAGCTCTCTGTAATTGTAGACCTCGCCGTTGAAGACGAGCCACACCCTGCCGTCCTCATTTGGCATGGGCTGGTGGGCATTAGCTGAAAGGTCTATTATGCTAAGCCTCCTGTGAGCAAGCCCCAGCCTAAACCCCTCACCGCTAAACCCCTCTATCGACCTGTAGAGGCCCTTGAGGTGTGGATGGCTATCTGGACCGCATAGCTGAACTACTTGGAGGGTCTCGGGGTTCACCGCTAAGTAGCCCTCATCGTCTGGCCCTCGGTGCCTCTGCAAGTCAGCCATGGACTTGAGGACCTTGAAGTCCAAGCACCCGCTCTTCAGCAGTATCGCTGCTATACCGCACATGGCTCATGCTCGAAAAGCACTATTAGGCTTGAAGTGTAAAAGTTTTTCTAAGCCGTTGGGTAGACCCTACAAGCCATGAAGTGAAGGGTCATGGGGAGGATATGCTTATTCACATCAGCATCAGCGAAGGTCTACGGCCTCATGGACAGCATGACCATGATCATTAGGCGAGTGCTCCCTAGCTATGCGATAATAGCCATAGGCAGAGAGGAGTTCTGCAGGAATCATCGAGGCGTGGTCGATGCGTGTAAGCCCATTCCGAGGCTTCTCGTCGAGTTATTTGAGAGGTTTGAGCGTAGAGGCCTCCAGCTGCTCGCTAGGGCTTTCATCTATGTGTTGACACACCTATACGTGGCGCTTAAGGTCTTGAGGTGCAGGTGCGACGTGCTGTTCGTCATAAATGCAGACGCCCTGATACCCATGCTCTTGGCTAGGCTCGCTGGGATACACGTGGTCTTGAGGCTTGGTGGTAGCTTCTACGAGACCTATAGGAAGGTTAAGGGTGAGCTCTTCGCTAGGTCGCTTAGGGTCTTGGAGAGGGCTTTAACAATAGTCGCCCACAAAGTCGTCTATGCAGGCCCTCCGAGGAAGCTATCCGACAAGTACTACGTGGCTAATGAGCATCCGGCCTCAAAGGAGTTCTTGGAGGCCTTCAAGTTCACCTCCAACGCAGCTGATAGGCCGCTAGTAGTGGGCTATCTGGGTAGGCTGAGCATGGAGAAGGGGGTGGACGTGTTGGCTGAGGCGGTTAAGATCATGGTGTCACGAGACGAAGAGCTAAGGATTCTCATAGCTGGCGACGGCCCACTGAGAGGGTGGATTGAAGATAAGCTTCGACTTGAAATTGAGGGTGGGAGGGTTAAGCTCCTAGGATGGCTACCTCACGAGTCGACGCCCTCATTTCTATCTGGAGTACGCCTCCTGCTCATGCCCTCATACACGGAGGGTTTACCAGCAGTCCTCGTGGAGGCCATGGCCTGCGGCACGCCAGTTGTAGCCTCACCCGTAGGCGAAATACCCAGCGTGCTTGTTAACGGAGAGACTGGGTTGCTAATAGACAAGCTAACCCCCGCTAGAGTTGCCTCACTAGCTTTAAGCTTGGTGAGAGATGAGCCTAGGCTAAGGCGAATGTCGGTGAACTCCTTCAAGCGCTTCAAGGAGATGTTCGACGAGGAGAAAGTCCTCTCGATATGGCGTGAGTGCTTAAGTCCTCCATGCAGGTAGCGTATTGATGCTCGCGCGCAAGAAGAATGAGAAGGAGCTGCTTTGCAGAGAAATAGTCTCTCTAAATGAGCATTTGCCTTGAAATTACATTACACCCATCTTTTCCTCCATTCTCCTTATTTTATCCATGATTTCTCTATGATGCTTTTTACATTTAAGTTTGTACTTGGGTTTGTGATTTCATTTGCTTGTGTGATGTTGCTTTATGTTCTTTGTTTTTAGGTGTTTAACTTCGTTTTGAACGAAAGGTGTATTTTGGTCTTTTGTGCTAGGGTTTTGATGGAGATGGCTTTGGCTGAGGTTAGGATTCTTATTACTGGTTGTGGTGGTATTGGTGGTTTTAATTTTGTTAGGGCTTGAGGGTTGGCGTTGAGGTCGGCCTTATTGTTGATGGCTGTGGTGTCCTTGATTTGTGCGGCTTGCTAATGCGCTTATAGTTTGGAGGTTTTTGTTTTTAGCTTGTTCTTCTTAATTTGGATGTCTATGACTTCTTGTCGTGACTTGAATTTTAGTCTTGCTGTGAGGGCTACTTCTCTCTCGATTATTGTTATGCCGTTGAGGGCTTTTGCTTTAAACCATGGGGGTGCATAATCTATCACTACCACGTCTATTGGTAACTTTGCTAGCTGCTCTAATGTTTGGGAGAGCTTTTCTTGGTATTGCTCGACTTTTTCATATGGCACTTTATGGTTTGTGTATATGGCTATGTCGATATCGCGAAACGCCTTGTCTTTTAGGAAGCCTCCGAAGATTACGGCTATCATTATCTCTCTTCTATCCTTTAATGCTTGATGTATGGTCTTTACGATTTGGTCTTTCTCTTTGGGTTGAAGCCTGTGATACTCAAATTTCCTTTTTTCTTCAAGGATCCTTAGAGGCATAGTTTTCCACCTCTCTAATGAACTCCTTTATGGCGTTTATGCCGCTGTCTTTGGCTTCTCGATAGATTCTTGCGTCATCAACCCCCCAATACCTATGTATGATCATGTTGCGTAGTGAAGCTAATGAAGCCATTGCCTCGGCAATTCTAAGGCTTATTATGCCTCTTTCTGCGAGTTTTAAGAAGACTTCTCTATAACTTTTAGGTTCCTCGTCGAAGCATTGTTTTAGTATTGCTATGCCTAAATCGGCTGATGCTTCAACTATCAAGACTATTGAATACCTCATTGAGAACCTCTTGCTTCTATTTTGAATGAAGTCTTCAATATCCAAGTTAACTATGTTTCGAATTTCCTCTAAGCCTTCTCTAATTTCACTTAATATGCTCTTAAGGTATTCTTGATCTATCTTCGTTGTGAACCCCTCTTCAGCTTATTCTGCTTTCAATTATGTGTAAAGCGGATTTTAAGGTTTGGCATGTTTCTTTGAGAGTCTTCTTGGCTTAAAAGTATTCCTTAATGATGCTTCCTCATTAATTGTTAGCAGCTTTGACTTGATGGGGTGTTAAGGTAAATTTAAGTTCTGGTTGTTGTCTATTTTGCTGTTAGTTATGCCTTATCTCCTTGGCTTAGAGGTTTTCTTAGGGCTGCTAAGAGGTTTGTTCTGGTCGAGGTTCTTCGTATTGATGCTCAGCGTGGAGGCTTAATGGCTCTAGGCAGTGCACTTGTTTGAGAGTTAGAGGTTTAACGTCATCATGTCGTGGGCGACCGTGAATTCACCTCTCTTCTTCACGTAGCTTAATAGCTCGCTGAGCGGGATGTTGTGGTGGGCTATGTGGGTTAAGACGACATGCTTAGCGCCTATGGCCTCTCCCACGCTTAAGGCCTCATCGACGTTATTGTGGTTTTCACTATAGGAGCCTGGAGCATAGGTTGAGTCCACCACAGCTACATCAAGCTCAACCCTCTCCAAGTACTCGAGCTCCCTGCTCCCTAACCCCTTCGTGTCAAATAGAAACGCCACCCTGCCATCAGGGTTCTCGACGACGTAGCCCAAGGACTCCACGTTGTGTATTAGCGGTATTGGCGTCACCTTGAACTCTCCAAGCCTAATCTCCCTGTAGGGCTCAGCGACCTCGATCTCGAGGTTGCGGGGGTCACGCGCGACGTCGTGGCTTAACACTTGAGGTGCGTAGACGGGTATTCTCCTCGTGGACCACTTCAACCTGAATAGCCCTGCGTAGTGGTCTGGGTGCCAATGCGTTATTAGGATAGCGTCTACATCTAGGCCTCCGAGCCTCTCCATTACGTCGAAGCCCACATCAACTAGCAAGTTGAGGCTACCCATCAGGAGTATGGAGGTGGGCATCCTCCTAGCGACAGGGTTCCTCCTAGCCTCTTCACAAGTGTTGCACCTGCAGTTTAAGGCTGGAACACCCTCAGACGCACCTGTCCCCAAGAAGGTTATTGTGACCACGCCGACCGCCCCTGAAGACGTAGCTAAGCTTCTCAAGCCTCAGGCGTTTAAAGGTTAAGTGTGTAGGTGGCTTCACCTATATTGAAGCTCACGGTGGTCGTTTTGTCGACACCTCATGGAGAGCTTCTCGAGAGAGCTGGGGTTGAGCTCCTATGGTTTGACAGTATGGGAGCTAAGTGCTTCTCCATAGCTGTGAAGACGCGTGAAGGCGTGATCCTCATAGACCCAGGAGCTGCTGAGATGCAGCCTAGCTACCCTCTACCGCTAGAAGAGAAGCTTAGGCTTAGGAGGGAGTGCATTAAGGTTTTGGAGTCATGGGCTAGAAGAGCTCACACGATAATAGTGACGCACTACCACTACGACCACCACGTGCTCCCAAGCGACTCAGACGTAGAGGACTCCAAGTCCTACTGGCTCAACGCCAGGAACATAGTCTTGAAGAACCCCAACAAATACATAAACGAGAGCCAGTGGGAGAGGGCTAGGCTCTTCCTATCGGAGCTCTTGGCGCTAGAGGGCTTAAAGCTGGAGGACTACATGGCTCAACCGGAGGAGCAGGTCTTTGAGGACCCCGTTGAGCGCCTTCAGACATCTACATCTAAGAGCTTTGGTGACTACCAGAGGCGTAGAGAGGAGCTTCTAGCTAAGGGGAGGCTTTGGTTTAAGAAGCTCGTGGAGGACTTGTGGTCTAAGGCTCCATGGGTCAAGGAGCTCGCCCTCCCCTCAGGAGCTAGGGTCTTGTGGGGTGACGGCAGGAGGCTTGAAGTCGGCGGCGTAGTCGTGGAGGTCTTCAACCCATGGTTCCACGGGTTAGAGTACGATAGAACTGGCTGGGTGACCCCCATCCTCATAAGGTCTAGGGGTTACAGGATCTTCTACTCGAGCGACTTGATGGGCCCGATAATCGAGGACTACGCTGAGCACATAGCTAAGCTGAAGCCCGACGTTGTGCTCCTAGATGGCCCTCCAACATACCTATTCCCCTACATGTTCAACAGGATTAACCTCGAGAGGGCTGTTGAAAACGCGTTGGTTGTACTAAGCTCTAGGCCAAGGCTCATGATATACGACCACCACCTACTTAGAGAGAGAAGGTGGCGTACGAGAGTTTCAAGGCTATTCGAAGAAGCCGAGAGGCTAGATGTGCCGCTACTAACGGGAGCAGAGTGCTTGGGCCTTAAGCCCCTGATAGACACTCTATGATTGAAGCTTGTTAAACTCACTTCGCTAGACGCTTGCTATAGGAACACTTCTTCTCGAGCACTTGGACCTCAACGACCTCTTCAGTCGCCACGGATATGGGCATGTAGTCAGCTGTGGTGTACGCTGCAGCCCCTCCCTCAATGGATAGAGCTATTACGCCGCATGGAGCCTTAACCGCCTCGCAAGAAGCCTTGACAGCTATTGGCAGGTCAACGCCAAATGCCTCGTAGAGCATCGAGGTCATCCTGCAGGGGTGGGTCATCATTATCGCCTCGCCCACACCAGTTGAGCATGAAGCCACTCTCTTAGCAACCCAGAAGCCAGCTCCAGGTATAGGTGAGTCCCCAACTCTACCAGGCATTTTACCCCTTATGCCTCCTGTGCTGACGGCTGAGGCAAGCCTGCCCTGAGAGTCTAGAGCTACTGCGCCAACGGTATCCACCACTCCACGGCTCGACGTGCTTTGGCAGTGCTCCAGTGGAGGCATCCCCCTGCTCTTGGCTAGGCTATCAGCTCCATCGCCCACCAAGAGCACGTGATGGGTATCCTCCATAACAGCTCTAGCGAGCTTAACTGCATTCCACGTGGCCTTAACGTGAGCTACAGCTCCAGCTCTCTCCATCCACATGACGCCAGCGTCTAGGCTAACACCACCAGATGAGTCCTTGCAAGCCCCTCGCCCAGCATTGAAAGCCCCGCTGGCCTCCATCAGCGTGACTGCCTCGACAACTGCGTCTAAGGCAGATCCACCCTTGAGGAGCTCATTAACTCCAATCTCAACAGCTCTACGCAGAACCTTAACAGCCTCCTTAAGCTCGTAGTGCTCCCACCTGCCAGCTCCACCGTGAGCAATGATCAAGACCACTCTCCCTCAACCCCACAACCCTCAGGTCAAAACTGGCTGGGGCTAATTGAGTTGTGGTAAAGAATGCCGTGAGCCTTAAGCTTGGGTTTAAACCTCGTTTATACCGGCACTCCGCTCTCCATAAGTCCCTTGAGTAGGCTTGTTAAGCGCTCTAGATCCTCCATGCTTAGGATCTCTTGGAACGTGTGTATGTACCTAGTCGGGATGGAGATGACCCCACTCGGCACCCCCTCCCTCGATAGGTGTATGGCTGTGGCGTCTGTCGTGCCACCCTCTAAGACCTCAAGTTGAAATGGTATCTTGAGCTTCTCAGCTACGCTCATGATCCACCTCTTGACCTTGGGGTTCGGTATGAGCCCTCCACCTAGGGAGTCTCTTCGGCCGTCAGCGGCTAGGATGACGGGGCCTCCTCCAACCTTGACTGGAGCCTCGTGAGCCTCCATGCCTGGGTGATCGCCTGCTATGGTCACGTCTACCGCTATGCCCACCGTTGGCTTCACGGCGTAGCCTGAGACCGTAGCTCCTCTAAGCCCAACCTCCTCCTGTACGGTGAAGACAGCGTAAACCTTGCAGTTAGGCTCAGCCTGCTTCACAGCTTGAATTAGAGCTGCGCAGCCAGCTCTATCGTCGAAGGCCTTGCCGGCCACTAAGCTATTTGCGAGCTGAATGAAGGGTTTGTCGATCGTTATGAAGTCTCCGATCTCGACACCCATCTCCTTAACTTCACTGGCGCTCTTAGCCCCCACGTCTATGAACATCTTGTCGTAGGTCAAGAGCTGCCTCCTCTCATCCTCCTTCATCACGTGCACGGCCTTACTACCTATGACCCCGCGCACCCTACCCTTAGACCCGTGAATCACGACGTGCTGTCCAACTAAGAGCTGATCCCATATGCCTCCTAACTTCGCGAAGCGTATGAAGCCCTTGCCGTCTATGCTCTTCACTATCAGGGCTATCTCGTCCATGTGGGCAGCGATCATGAGAGACTTCTCGCCCGACCCCTTTCGAGCTATGACGTTGCCGAAGGAATCCCTAAAGACCTCGTCTACATGGCCCTTAAGCTCGGAGATCACTATGTCAGCGACCTCGTCCTCTTGTCCAGGAGGACCGTGGGCTTGAGATAGCCTTTTCAAAAGCTCTAGGAGTTCATCAGCCACTTAAACCACCACAACTACTAGATCGTTTTCGCAGAAAAAGCTGTTGAAGTGGTGTTTGCAGCTCGTTGGCTAGCTCAGCCGGATGACTCTCCATCACACGTCAGGCGAAGGGCGCGCTCATCATCGCCACTACGAGGTATCTCTCCATATCTTTAAAGCGTTGCGCACCTCCATCAAAAGCGGGCGAGAAGCCTACTTGAGCTTCGACCTGATCTCCCTAACTTTACTCACGAGCCTCTCGACCTTAACTTTGGACACGGGGCTCTTCATCCCTCCCTCCTTAAAGTAGGTGCCAACTATGACTGCGTCGGCGCACGCTAAGAGGTCAGCGGCGTTTTCAGGGGTACATCCACTTCCAACTATCACTGAGCTCTCCTTGACCCTAGCCTTAACCCTGTGGAGGTCATCAAGCCTAGGGGGCTCCCCGGTCTTTGGACCTGTGACTATTACAGCATCTGCTAACCCTCTACTCACAGCTTCTTCAGCCACGTCCTCTAGAGGTCTAGTGGCTAGAGGTGATGCGTGCTTGACGTTTACGTCGGCGAAGACCTTCACACCTCCTGCATAGTAGAGCTTCTTAGCCACTTGCACTTGGTGAGCTACAGGCTCGATTACTCCTTGATCCGTCACCGCGACTTCAGCGTAGACGTTGACCCTTATGAACCTACCCCCAACTGCCTTGGCTATGGCTATAGAGGCTAGAGCGTCGTTCCTCAACACATTTACTCCTAAGGGCAGGCTCGTCGACCTAGAGATCTCGAGTGCAACGACGCTCATGCAGGCGACTGTCGAGGGCTCTACGGGAGGTTTTCTGTAAGGTAGGTCCCAGAAGTTCTCGATGAGAACTCCATCAACCCCTCCCTCCTCCAAGGCCTTGGCGTCTCTAAGAGCTCTCTCGACAATTGCGTTTAAGTCCTCACCGGAGTAGCTCGGAGAACCCGGTAGTGGGGGCAGGTGCACAACGCCTATCACAGCTTTACTAACTCCAAAAACCTCTTCAACAACGTAGGGCACAGCGAACCCCACTTGAGATTGGAGGAGGCCAGTTAATAGCCTAACGACGTACTGTAGATGTGTTGAGCAGCCTCATGCCTTAATGCTGTAGGTTAAAGGAGCTTAGCTAGTAGGCCCGCTAATTCACCTCAAGCAGAGCTTCTCCATTACTAGGCTCATGGCGCAAGCTGGAGTTAAGGGGTTTCCAGCTCCAAGCCTATCTCCAATTATTATTGTTGGTATCCTAAGCCTCAAGCCAGCCTCTAGATCCGTCTCTCGATCACCCATGAACACCACGAGCCCTCTATCAACTCCAAGCTTCTTCAGCGCCTTCTTAACTTGCTCAGCTCTGTCAAGCTCCTCCTCTCTAGTGACCCACGCGTCGACGTAGGGCCTTAAGCCGCTTACAGCTAAAACCCTCTCTAGAGCCCTTAGGCTTTGGAGGGTTACTATGCCCACCCTAACGCCTCTAGCCTTCAAGTGCTCTAGGAGCTCTCTAGCTCCCTCAGCAACCTCTATGTGGGGTATGGCTTCAACCTCAAGTCTCTCTATGGCCCTGCTCAACTGCAAGTAGAGCTCCTCACTCCTCGACCTAGCCTCTCTAAGCAAGTTGAATATGGATTGAACCTCGAAGCCCACTATAGATGAGAGTTCAGCCTTCACTCTACTCCAATCCACTGGTATGTGGACTAGCGTGCCGTCAAGGTCTGAGATGAGCGCTCTAAGCATACCTAAACGCTAACCCTAGGTCTAAGCTAAAAAGGTGTCTTAACCGTTGACCTCGCTAACCAGTGCTCTACCCACGTGGAGTTGAGGGCTACTTTTATTAGCCTAATTGATGTGAGCCTAGTAGACGAGCTATGTGTGAGTTCACGGTGTACTTGAGGCTTAAGGACGAGCTTAGAGTTGTAGCTAAGAGCGTCGTTAAGGCTATTACTGATGGACTCGACGTCAAGCTCATATCGCTCTTGGGCAACGTCGTGACCGTTGAGGGGGCGGCTATAGAATCAGTGGACGTCCCAAACGAGAAGCTTATCTTGGTCAAGCGGTGACCTGGAGGTACAG
>QMSN01000015.1 GCA_003650865.1 Thermoprotei archaeon | reverse complement strand
TCCCCTCAAAGCTCGACTTAAAGGGACTTATATCGCTAGCCTTCAAGAGCTGAGGAAGGCAAGCTCCATAGAAGCCCTCAACCCTCGCCTTCGAAGTCGCAAGTCTAAAAGTGAGATATTTTCGGTGGTTTAAGGTGAGCTTTCCAGTTATGGTTGTCACATGCCTCTCAAACCTCGGCTGGCTCTACGTGAACTGGTTTTTCGCTTACCCCTTCTAGCCCTCCTCTTAACCTTCTTCTCCTCGACTTCAGCTATGCTCTTCCTAGCCACTTCAGCTATGCTTTGAGCTACCTCGTGTATGTGCTCCTTAAGCTTGACGTACTGAGACAGGAAGTGCTCCTTAGCCTTCTCCACAACGCTCTCCATATCCTCCTCTCCAGCAGCTATCTTGGCTAGATGCCTCTCCATGTCCCCCCTAACCTCAGGCTTGACTAAGTCTGGGACGTAGAGGCTCAGCTGAGCTATGAGCTTCTTGCCCAGCTCTGTGGGTATGCACCTCTTAGACTCTATGTACATGTACCCCCTCTCGACGTTGGTCTGTATGTGGTCCTGCATGGTTGCATCAGTGCCTATACCCCACTTCTCCATCAACTTGAGGAGCTCGCTCTCAGAGATGTATGGCGGAGGCTCGGTCTGTCCCTCTCTAACCTCGACCCCTAGAACCTCGACCTCACAGCCACTCTCAACTGGGAGGTGTGGGACGACCCTCGGGTACTCGTAGCCGTATATCTCCAAGAAGCCCTCGTCAACTACCTCAAGCGTTGTGAACGTAAACTTCTCCCCTCCAATGTTAAACGTGTACCTCTTACCCTCAAGCCTAGCTGGCTCGCTGAAAGTGGCTAAGAAGTGTCTAACCACAAGCTCATAGAGCCTCCACCCATCTCTACCAAGAACCCTCTCCACTTCACTCCTAGCGGCCGCCTTAACTGGGTGTATGGGTGGGTGGGCCTTGTCGTCCTTAGAGCCAGCCGTGGGCTTAGCTCCACGAGACAGCAGCATGCTGGCGTAGCTGCCGAACAGCGGATGGCCTATGAAGGACTTCAGCCTCTCCTGTATCGATGGAGGGTATATCTGGGTCTCAGTCCTAGGGTAGCTTATGAAGCCCCTCCTGTAGAGCTCTTCAGCCACGTCGAGGGCTTTCTTAGCCCTCATGTTTAGGAGCCTGCTTGCTAAGCTCTCAAGCTCAACTGTGTCAAGGGGCTTGGGAGGAGCCCTCACGGTCCTAGTTGACTTGACAGCTTCGACCACAGCCTTCTTGGAGAGCTGAGCTCTACTCTTAACGCCTTCAGCCTCCTCCTTGGAGTTAAACCTGCCCTTGACGTGCTCAGCCTCGAAGATCCTATCTCCAACCTTGAGTTTAGCCACGACTCTGTAGAACCTCTGGCTTTGAAAGGACTCCCTCTTCAGAGCCCTCTCAACCACTAAGTATAGGGTGGGGCTTTGACAAGGCCCGTAGCTTATGAAGTAGCCCCTGGGCAGGGAGTATGGCTTAGCTTCCCTGACGTGGAGTGTGAGCAGCCTAGTGAAGGAGGCCCCTATGGTCAGGTCTATGATGGACCTCGCGAAGCACTTGTCGGCTAACAGCTTATTCGGCTTCTTCAGCTCGCTAAAGGCCCTTAGGAGCTCCTCCTCATCGACGCTTGAGAACCAAGCCCTCTTGAACTCTGCGTGTGGATTAACGAGCTTGACCACATCCATAACCTCGAAGGCTATGCTCTCACCCTCAGGATCCGCATCCAACGCCAGTATGACCTCCTCAGCCCTCCTACCCAAGGCTTTAAGGGCCTCTACGTACCTCCAGCCTTCACTCCTAACAACCCTAATTGGCTTGAGGTGGAAGAGGACTTCAGGGTCTACGCTATCCCACTTGTTGAACTTGCTCTCGAAGTCGAAGTCCATGATGTGCCCTCTAAGCCCAACAACCACCCACCTCCTACCCTCCCTAGTGAAGGAGAAGCACCTAACTCCCTCCATCAAGAACTCCCTGTAGCCCCCTCCGCTAAGAGCTGAAGCAACTGCTTGAGCCACTGAGTTCTTCTCACACACCACCAAGACGTCCACGTTAGGGATCTCGGTGTAGCGAGTCTTAGACGTCGCCCACGGCGAACGCATAGTTTTAAAGCACCTCCAATAACTCTCTTTGAGGTGCAGTGGCCATGGTTGTGGGGAAGGTCCTGAGCTTCAGGCTTGGGCTGAATAGGAGGTATCCCAAGGAGCTCCTCGTAAAGCTGGGTGAGCGCGAGTCAGATGTAGCTAAGCTTGTGGGGAAGGAGGTGGTCGTCGAGGATTCACACGGCAACAAGTACGTGGGCAAGGTTCTTAAGCCCCATGGGAAGAGCGGAGTGGCTGTAGTTAGGTTCAGGAAGGACCTCCCCGGGCACGTGATAGGCCTAGACGTTAAGGTTCTCGACTAGGCTTGAGCCATTACGAAGCGTGCTACATCGAGCACTGACACGAAGCCCACCAGAACCCTATCCTCATCAACCACTGGAACCCCCTTAACAGGGTTTTTAACCATGACCTCAGCCACACCGCCCAAAGAGGACTCTGCATGAGCTTTCACGTGTCTAGGCCCTACGTCAGCTATGAGGAGGTGCCTTATCTGAGCCTTCTGCCTCTCCATGGGCAGCGTCATGATGAGGTTTAGGTAGGCCTCAACTATCTGGTCGTCGTTCACAACGCCGACAACAGCCCCCTCATTGAGCGTAGCTAAGCTCCTAAGACCCGAGTCCATCATGACCTTCCTGGCGTGTATAACCCTATCCGATAGATTCACGGTGGGTGGGCTCCTCATAGACACGTTGAGTGCCGGTACCTCCTCGTCGAGCAAGGCCTTGGCCAAGTCCTTGGCCTCTAAAGCCCCCACTACGGAGCCCTCCTCCAGGACTGGCATTAAGTAAGCTCCCTCCTCCACGACTAGGCGTGCTGCCTCCACTATGGGGGTCTCTGGGGTCAAGGTTGCTCGAGGCGGGTTCATGACGCTTGAAACGTATATACTTGATGGATCCGCGCTCCTAACCCTCAAGTTCCCAAGCCTAACCATGAAGTCCCAGTAGGTTGCTACTCCCACCAGCTTGCCGTCCTCTATGACCACCACGCCGTCGACGTCGTTCTTCCTCATGAGCCTCAAGGCGTGCGTTATGGGCCTATCCGTGTCCACCGTGGCCATGCCCCTCCTCATGACCTCGTCGACCAACATATCTCTGCGCATCAAGTCCTCCTCCAATAGCTTAAGCTAAATCTCAACAAACATTCAAACTAATAAGCTGAGCGCTTAGAGGTGGGCTTGTAGCCCAGCCTCCTAGCCTGGCTTGTCCATATGGTTCTCGTGGGGGTTAATATGAGGTCCACGGGTACATCCCACTCATCTCTAGGCACATGTTCGACCACCTGAATATCGTGGACAGTTGTGACCCTCAAAGTCCTGTCGCTTATTGAGCCAGCTTCTCTCCAAAGCTTGTACTCAACATCTGAGTACCCAGTCCCCTTACCAAGCCTGTAGCCCTCTAAGCTAACAGCTACTGAGCCAGCCACGAAGACGTCGATTTCGTAGTCGCCTGGCTTAACAGGTCTGCCTACGCTCATGAAGCCCCTGATAGTTGAAGCGTACACGGGATCTCTGGGCTTGTAGACGGCCATGAAGCCCTTGGAGAGCCTTGGAGTAGCGACTATGACAACCTTGCCGTCCCTCAAAGCCATCTCTCGAACAGGTCTCTGAGGAGAGTCTGGATTGCAGAGCAGGACATCTGCCTCAACATACATCTCAACTCCCCTAAGCCTTCGAGCAGCCTCATCAGCCCCCTTAAAGTTCGGAATCCTCCCATAAACTGGGAGCGGTGGGAGAGCAGCTCCCCTCTCCATTAATGCCCTCCAAACCCTCATCCTCACCTCATCCTTAACACTCCTAGCCTCCTCAACGCCCCCCAACAGCTCTCACCACAACAGCTCGAACCCCATATACAGCTGGCTCTCACAATAAGCTTTAGGGGTGGCCTTGCCCACCTTAAACGGCGTTGGCGCCAACCCTCCTAGTGCAGCTTGAAGCATTGCTTCATGAAGCCAGCGGCTTACACACAGAGCATTAGAGAAATGTTAAAAAGAAATTTTAGCTTAACATCTCTTGAAGAAAGCCTTTTAGTGGTGGATATATTAGTGAACTATGTAACAGTGAGGGCAGAAGCCGATATGATAGGCAACCTTGATATAACCATAGTAGACCTAAACGAAGACGCAATACGTAAATCAACTATCAATAAACTATTAAAACCAGAATTTATAATTGAGCTTAGTAATTGCAAACATTAATGAGGCATGTTTAGGATAAATGTAGGCTGACACAGGCTACGAACATGTGGAGCAATATATGCATAAAATATAGGTGTGGTCATCATCATATTACGTTGTTATAATAACTTGGTATGCAACATAGGTTTAAAACACGTATTATTTATATTGAAGCGAATACACAATATACACACTTTTTATGTTAATGCATAAAGCGTTTTGTTAAATCAATCATATAACTATTAATTGTGAGTACTACCAATATGGTAGTTTTGCTGCGTTTACATCCTTGATTTATGGTTAACCCCTCTCTGGGCAGTAGGTGTTTCAGAGGGTGGGGCTCAAACATGGTGGGGGAAGGGACGTGTTTGAGAGGACCTCCCCTCAGACAAGTGCCTCATGAACTTTATGGTGAGCTCAATCAAAAAACTCTAATAAAGGCGAGTTAATATCACGTTTACAATGGGCAACAATAATTTTTGTATGCATGCCACTTTTGCAATAGCTTTTCATAACTACTTGAATTGGATTGGTTCTAATAGCGTTATTGTTAATTAAATTTGTTATTTCTGCTTGTAGTCTTTTATGTGTTTGACCGCTTTTCTGTGTTTTTTGTTTAGGCTTTCTATTAGCTTTTCATCTGCTGTGTATAGTGTTGTGTTTAGGTATTCAGCTAATGCTACGTAGCTTGCATCATATATTGTTATGTTGTTCTCCAATGCTGTGTCTATGGTTAGATCTGCATATTCGCCTTTCAGCTCGTATAGTTCAAATCCGTATTTTACTAAGCTCTCCATTATGGCTTTTAGTGTTGCAGGTGAAATGTCTTTTCTGCTGTACCTAACTGCGTTTATCACCTCAAAGGGCATTAATGTCGGGGAGGCTAGCTTGAACAGGCCGTTTATGTAGTCGTCTCGTAGGGCTAGGGCTTGGTCTCTGAAATCCTCTATGACATACCACTTCACTACTACTGAGGCATCTACAACAATGATGCTCACTTAATGCGCTCCCTCCACTTCCTTATGACTTCAACGCTGGAGTACCCTTCATCAGGGGTTATCACGTTCCTCTCATTTAAGAGCAAGGCTCTAGCCAAGTTCCTCTCTTCTTCTTGCCTCAAAACTCTCGTAATGGCCTCTCTTACAACCTCACTCCAATTTATGTGTTTTAGCCGCTCCATCCTCCTCTTGGTCTCATCGTCTATGCGCACAGTGATCAAACCCATAAGCTCCACTTCACTTATCTACGCTGAGGAGTTAATATATAAACCTATATACGTATATACGTGAAAGCAGACAAGAAAACGCGAGTCCTCTCCTCCAGTAGAGAGATTGCTCGCTAACCCCCCCTCAGAAACCAGAGAAGTTTATGGTGACTCCATGTAAACTGTCTTCTCTCGCGATGTAGGGTAATACCGTCTTTCCTCGCTTAGCAGGCCTTTAAACGTGATATCGATGATGCGCGCATAAAGTAACTCAAACTGTTTTGTGGTGTTGTTTTAGTAACTCGTTTATGGTATTGCATCTAGTAAAGCGGTTATGTAAGGAGTTTTAATTAGATTTTATCGGTATATCTCTGCTTCTTAGTGTTTTGATCCCGATTCTCATTGACGCTTTTATTAGGGCGTCGTCGTCGGTGATGAGGTTGGCTTTAAGCTTTTCAGCTGTGGTGAGGTATGATGCGTCGTAGTACGTTAAGCCCATTCGTGTAGCTAGAAGTAGGATGCTGGCTTCGTGCTCACGGTTTGAAGCATCGATGATGCTCATTAAGCTGAGGAAGGAACTATAAAGGGAGAAAAATTGGATGTGTCAAGGGCTTCTCCATAAGCCGTGCATGTTGCAGTACGCTCTTGCAGTTAGCTTCTCGGCTTTGAGCTTGAAGGAGGCCTCGGGCTTATCGCCGGGCTTCAAGTACTTCCTGTAGGCTTCACCATCCGTTGACACCTCAATCCACTCTATGTAGTGCCCCTCCTCCATTGGGTGCTGCACTGAGCCAACCTTAACGACTACTGTGTCACCTGAGACCTCGAGTACAGGGGCATGCTTCTCCTTGCCGGGCTCAGCAGTCTTCTCCTCTAGCAGCTGCATTGACTGGCCGCAGCAGACTAGTTGCCCCTTACCTTCATGCACAACCTCAACAATGTTGCCACACACATTGCACTTGTAGATCCTCTTGAGCAGTGCCACCAAGACGCCTCCTACAAGCTCTTATAGCAGAACCACCAGTCGAAGCACTCGTACTTCTTAACCCTCTCCTTAGCAGTCTGCTCATCAGTTGCAGGTGGTATTATGACCTTGTCACCTATGAGCTCGTTGTTAGGCCAGTTAGCAGGCATGGCCACGCCCTCTCTATCAGATATCTGTAAGGCCCTCACAGCCCTCAATATCTCATCAATGTTCCTCCCAAGCTCCTGAGGGTAGTACATGATGGCCCTCACGACGCCCTCAGGATCAACTATGAAGACTGCCCTCACAGTGTTAGCCCCCTTGCTTGGATGTATCATCCCCAGCGCGCAGGCAACTCTACCTGTGTCGTCAGCTATTATTGGGAACTCTATCTTGACACCCAGCTTCTCCCTAATCCACTCAACCCACTTGATGTGGCTGAAGACTTGATCTATGCTCAACCCTATGAGCTCACAGTTCAACTCCTTAAACTCCTCATACCTCCTCTGAAAAGCCACAAACTCAGTTGTGCATACAGGAGTGAAGTCAGCTGGATGAGAGAACAACACGAACCACTTACCCTTGTAGTGGTCTGGGAGCTTAATCCTCCCCTTAGTCGTCTGAACTTCGAAGCTTGGGAGCTTCTCGCCTATAAGCGGCATGGCGGGGGTTCTCTCCACAACAATCACCTTTTCGAATATATTTATAAATGGGTGCAGAACTTATATATCTATGGTTCGATTTTCAAACCTAGAGATAATAAAGATGTTGAGGGAGAACGCTAGGATGCCGTTTCTACAGATGGCTAGAGCTCTAGGTGTAAGTGAGACTGCAGTTAGGAAGAGGGTTAAGAAGCTTGAGGAGGAGGGTGTTATAAGGCGCTACACGATTGAGGCTGACTACAGGAAGCTCGGCTTTGAGGTTCAAGCCTTCATAGGGGTTGACGTGAAGCCCGAGCGCCTCATAGACCTCATTGAGGAGCTTAGGGGGATGGAGGAGATAGTCAGCTTGTACTCGTCTAGTGGAGACCACATGTTGATAGCTGAGTGCTGGTTTAAGAGCACGCGTGAGCTCAAGGAGTTCGTTAAGAAGCTGAGCTCCACGAGAGGTGTTACGAGGGTCTGCCCAGCGATAGTGCTCGAAAAGGTGAAGTGAAGCTACGCTGTTGAGGAGTGGACTCGCTGCAAGCTTCATGTGTTTAGCCACCTCTACGGCTCAAGAAGTCGAGCTTAGCGTTTAAGCTGCTGGCTTAGAGAGCTTAAAGTAGCAACTTTTAAAACCCGCTTATGGTCAAAACACTACTTTAAATAGGGGTTATTGAGGGTGCTGAACTCATGCTCTGGGCTTTGAGAGAGGAGGTTGTTCATGAAGCTTGAGCTGCCCAGGTACACTGAGAGGTTTGGATCCGTTAAGATCCACGACATCCAGAGGGTTTTACTACTCGACTCCTCTGAGGACTCGCCTCCACATAGCACTTCTGTGTGTAATATACCTAGGAGCAGGATTGAGGAGATAGAGCGTAGAATGGCCATAGTGATACCCGTGAAGAACGAGAAGCTCAAGGTGCTTGAGGGAGTCATAAGCGCGATACCTAGTGAGTGCCTCATAATCATAGTCTCGAACAGCAGGAGGAACAAGGTGGACCGCTTTAGGATGGAGTACGAGATGGTCGAGCAGTACGTCTACTACACTAAGAGGGCTGTCTGGATGATCCACCAGAAGGACGCAGGTGTGGGGAGTGCTGTGAGGAAGATTGGCTACGAGGACCTGCTGGACGAGAAGGGCTTGGTCCACGACGGCAAGGCTGAGGGCATGATACTCGGCATGCTCCTAGCCAAGGCGTCTGGCAAGGACTACGTGGGCTTCATAGATGCCGACAACTACATCCCAGGGGCGGTCCACGAGTACGTCAAGATATATAGCGCAGCCTTCTGTCTCGCTCAAAGCCCATACGTGATGGTCAGGATATCCTGGGCCTACAAGCCCAAGATACTTGAGGGCTCCCTCTACTTCTCGAAGTGGGGCAGGGTCTCCAAGATAACCAACAAGTACTTGAACAAGCTGATAACGAGCTTCACAGGCTTTGAGACCGAGGTCGTGAAGACAGGTAACTCTGGTGAGCACGCCATGACGATGAAGCTAGCTGAGCTCCTAGACTACAGCTCGCGATTCGCCATTGAGACTGGCGAGATAATCAACATACTTGAGCAGTTTGGAGGAGTCTTGGACCCCAAGTTCTACGAGCCCATGGAGAAGGGGGTCGAGATATTTCAGATAGAGACTAGGAACCCCCACTTCCACGAGGAGAAGGGCGATGAGCACATAAGGGAGATGCTCTTCGACTCCCTCCTCACCATAGTCTCAAGCCCCCTATGCCCAGACTCCTTGAGGAGCGAAATATTCGAGAAGTACCCGGACATGGCTAAGAGCAGGAGCTCGGCTTCGAGGAGGGTCATAAGGTCCTTCATAAACGTGGACGTCAAGTCCTTCTTAGACGGCTTGATCAGCTCGAACTCCATAATAATGCTGGGGAGAAGCACTTAAGGGTGTCTTCACCGGCTGGGCTGGATATGGGCAAGAGGGTTGTCTTCACAGACCTAGATGGAACGCTCTTAGACCCCTTCACTTACAGCTACGAGGAGAGCTTGCCAGCGCTTAGAGCTTTGCGGAGAGAGGGCATACCAGTGGTGTTCTGCTCAGCTAAGACTAGGCTTGAGATACTAGCGCTGAGAGCTGAGCTTGGAGTTCAAGACCCCTTCGTGGCTGAGAATGGAGCCGCCGTCTTCATACCTAGAGGCTACTTCAACCTAAAGCTTGAGGAGAGAGCTCAAGAGCTCAACAGCCTCCTCGTAGTCGAGCTTGGGGCTAGGCTTGAGGAGTTCAAGTGGGTCATCGAGGAGGAGCTTGTCAAGCTGGGATGCGGGTACTCGCTGTTTAGCGAGATGAGCGCTGAGGAGATAGCTGAAGAGACGGGGTTAACAGTTGAGATGGCTGGCTACGCGAAGGCGAGGGAGTACAGCGAGACCATTAAGATCGATGGAGGCCGCAAGCTCGCCGTCAAGGCTCTTCGAGCACTAGAGTCTAGAGGGCTAAGCTGCACTGCTGGTGAGAGATTCCTAACGGTTACTAGTGGAGGTGTGTCGAAGGGGCGAGCTGTCAAGGTACTCCAAGGGCTTTACGAGGAGGTCTACGGCCCCCTGCTGACCTATGGTTTTGGAGACTCCTACAACGACTTGAGCATGCTTAGAGAGGTTGACGTGCCAGTGCTCGTCAAGAGGCCTAGTGGCAACTGGATCGAAGCTGACCTACCAGTACTGCTTAGAGTTGACGAGGTGGGGCCTAGGGGGTTTAGGAGGGGGGTCGAGCTAGTCCTCGGGCTTAAGCTTTAACCCTCTAGACCTTGAGCTCCGACTTGAGCGGGCTACCGCCCTTCAAGAGCTCATCTATCAGCTCTTGGTGGAACCTGAACAAAGCCGCTATGCTTCTCAGGGCTGGTGAGGCTGGGGGGTCTAAGATCTTGGAGAAGAGCTCTACGACTACCTCAACCTGCTTGGTGAACGACTTGAGGTCTAAGAGCGCATCTCTAAACTCCTCACCTCCTACACGAAGCCTCGACAGCTTGTCTAAGGCGCCTACAGCGCTCCTCACAAGCCCCTCCCCGATGGAGTCCACGTAGAGCCTGTAGTCATCTGTGTAGTCGACGTGGAGGAATACTCTGAGCACCTCAGCACACCTCAAGCAGTCCACTCTCAAAACTTGAATTAGCTCCTCCACACCCTCAACTCCTGAGTTGCCGCTAACGCCCTCGCAAGCCTTGCTGAACTCGTAGAGTAGAGATGCTAGGCCTCTAGCCCACCTCCTAAAGTCTATGCCTAAGACGCTGAGCAGCACCATTCCCAGTCGCTACTGAGCTTGCTGTGAACATCTATCTCTATTACTCCTAGAAGCGTAGCTACCGGGTAAGGAGCTCGGTTTTTCTAGGGCTTCTAGGCGTTGAGCTGGATAGCTCAAACTTTAAGCTTGAGGCTTGAGTCCATTTAATCTTGGCTTTTAAAGCTGCTATAACCCATGAGGTTGAGCTCCTCTCGAGGGAGGTTTAAGTGGGGCTAGCTGGAGATTAGTCGTGGGCAGCTGGTGCGAGCATGGCTGAGAGCTTAGGCGTACCCCTCGAGGCTAAGCTTCTAGGGGGCTTAGGCTGCATACTCCTGGCGATAGCGCCCATACTCCTAGACCTTGCAGGCCTAGTCCTAGCCATTGTGGGCCTAATCCTCGTGTTAATAGCGTGTCAAAGGATTTCAGAGGCTTTGGGCGAAGCCAAGATATTTAGAGACGTCTTGGTGGCCTCCCTGCTAGCCATAGTCTCAATAGGGGTCTTACTGGCCCTATCCGTGGGCTTAGCCTTTGCAGCAGTGCTATCCATACCCTTTACGCATGGCTTCACGCACTTCGTGGGCATAACCCCCACAGCTCCCTCAAGCTCTATTACACACACCCCTCTACTCGTAGTGTTGATAGTGCTCGTGGCCTCACTCGTCTTGACTTTGATAAGCGCCCTATACTTCAAGTCGGGCTTCACCAGGATCTCCTCCAAAACAGGTCTCAGGCTTTTTAGAGATGCGGGCCTGCTCATCCTGATATCAGCGGCTATGGTAGTTGCCGGGGCGGCTTTAATAGTGCTCTGGGGAGCTGGGCTGATCATCATGTTCATAGCCTTGGTAATCAGCTTAGTCGCTTGGATCTTAGCAGCAGTGGCTTTCTTCACAGTGTCGACGGCATCTAGGAGGCTGCCTCCTCCACCCCCTCTCTAGATCTACGAGTTGCTCAACTCCTCTTCGCAAACGTTATATTCTTCCTTTCACCCTCCTTTATCTAAGCGGAGGTCTGGCGATGAGCAAGGACAAGGCTATTGGCGGTGCTCTGCTAGCTGTATCCGCTGTAGTTATAGTGGTGTACTTATGGTTAGTCTTCTTCCCGCCTATCGTGGGAGCCGACATATTCGTGCTCAAGCTGACCGGCGCCGTAGCTGTAGTGGCAGTCTTCGCGATCATAGGATGGATAGGCTACACACTAGCGACAACCCCACCACCTAAGCCAATAGAGGAGATAGAGAAGGAGCTTGAGGAGGAGCT
>QMSN01000014.1 GCA_003650865.1 Thermoprotei archaeon | reverse complement strand
TCTGGATGGTCTCGAGGAGCTCCACTCCAGCAGAAGACGCACCTTAAATTACACCCACAGCAGTCGGCAGTCGCTATGCCACCATACCACCTGCCACCCCTAACGAGCCTGTAGTACTTCCTCTCGACACCTCTCACAACGATCTTCTCGATAGCCTCAGACAGCTTTAAGGCGTCGAAGTGCACTGCCACCGTAAAGCATTACTCCTCGAGGAGGTTAATGAAGCTTGTGAAGCTGGAGTTTAGAGTTGGAGGAGTCGAGGACTTCAACTTGAACTTAACCCTTAAGCCCTCTTTCGTGTCCTCGCTGTACACTAAGAGTGGGGATAGCTGGATTAAGGTTTCAGGCCTCTTGGCCGGGGATCTCGTAGTGACTTACGTTGATGGGGTGTTAACCGTTTACTCGAAGGCGTGCGGCGATGGAGACTTGCTCAGGGAAGTGGCTCTCTGTGAGACAGGCTTGTGGGATGAGCCTCCTAGAGCAAGGATATCCAAGCTTAAAGGCAAGCTTAGAGAGCAGGTTGAAGCGCTGAGCCAGCTTTACCCCGGCGTGAGGCTCTCGATATCTCCACACGACTTCAACTGCATTTTCATAGCTGTCGTGCTCTCCAAGAGGACTAGGTACGACGTCTTCGTTAAGAGGTGGGTTGGAGAGCTCTGGCGTAGGTGGATGTGCGACTTAGAGGTATTAGCTAAGCTTTCAATAAGCGACCTAAAGCCCGTGGGGTCAAGCTACCAGCTGCAGGACATGCTTGAGGCTTTAAGGGACTTCGTTAACCTCGACGTAGACCTGACGGATGTGGCTGAGGCCAGGAGGAGGCTCATGGCGTGTCGAGGAGTTGGTCCTAAGGTTGCTGATGCAACTCTACTCTTCACGACTAAGTCTCCGTGGATCGTGCCCTGTGACACCCACTTAAAGAGGGTCTCTAAGAGGCTTGGATGGGTTAATGGAGATGTGAGGATGCCATCTAAGCAGCTGTGCTTGAGGTATTACTGCGATGAATGTATGAGTAAGTATGGTGAGTGTCTTAAGGTGGCTATTGAGAGGCTCTTTCCAGGCTTTGGAGGCTGGGTTCAGACCCTCACCTACCTCTTTGGGAGCTCGACTTGTAGAGCTCAACGCCCACTATGCGAGAGGTGTCATCCAACGCTAGCAGAGTACTGCGTAGAGGCTAGGAGGAGGCCTTTGAGCTCACGTCGTCGCTCTAAGGACTTCGTCTGAGGTCGTCGTGAAGACGTCATAGCCCACGTGTAGTATGTGCTTAACCTTCTTCGTGTCGAAGACCCCATCAAACAGTCCCTTCACAACTCTCGCCGCGACCACTTCACCTATGAATGTTGTGTGATCACCTGTCTCGATGGTCTTCACAACTCTACACTCCAAGTTAGCTATGCACTCCCTTATCGATGGAGGTCTGACTCTAATCGACTTCTCGAGTGTGAAGCCGCACTCCTTGATCTTATCGGTGCTCCTACCGCTCTTGGTGCCGCAGATCCACATCTGCCTGAAGAGGTTCATGGAGGGCACGTTGACCACGAACTCCCCTACATCTGCTATTAGCTTGTGGGAGTACCTCCTCGGCGAGACCGCTATTGCGACCATTGGTGGCTTAAAGGATAGGGGCATGAACCATGAGAGAGTTATGGCATTAGGCTTGCCATCAACTGTGCAACACGTAACTATCACGGTGTTCCTCGGATGTAGTAGCAGTGAAATCCTATCTTTAACCTCTACCTTCTCCATGTACGGGCACCCAAGCCGTAACTCGTCTTTAAGCGTTATTACGCTTTCGGGGCTTGCTCTAGGAAAAGCTTAAGGCTTAATCGCGAGTTACAACGGTGGTGCCTATGGAGGTCTCGATAGAGCAGTTTAACGCGCTGGACATTAGGGTTGGGGTGGTACTTGAAGCTGGCAGGATACCAGGCACGAAGAAGCTTCTTAAGCTTAAGGTCGACGTGGGCGGTGAAGTGAGGGAGTTAGTTGCTGGAGGAGCTGAGTACTACGAGCCTCAGTACTTCGTGGGCAAGAGGGTCATAGTGCTCGTCAACCTCAAACCCAAAAGGATAGCTGGAGTGGAGAGCAGGGGCATGCTCCTAGCGGCAGACGTAGATGGCAAGCCAGTATGGCTAACTGTTGACGGCGATGCCCCGCCGGGCTCTAGGGTCAGGTGACTTGGGCCTGTGGCAGCTGAGCCTTAAGGGTTTAAGTGGCAATTCGTTTAATAACCGGATTTAGCTATTGATAGTCTAGCTGAAAAGAGAGGTGATAGAATTGTCGAGTAGAATACCGCTCAAGAAGATTGATGCCTTCGTGTGGGAGGTCCCTAAGGACTATAAGCCAGGCATGAGGGTTCCAGCTAGGATATACGCTGACAACGTCCTGCTAAACAAGATGCTTGAAGACTTAACCATAGTCCAAGCGGTTAACGTTGCTCACCTGCCGGGCATCCAGAAGTGGTCAATCACCCTGCCCGACGGCCATCAAGGCTACGGCTTCCCAATAGGCGGCGTCGCAGCTATGGATGCTGAGGAGGGAGTCATTAGCCCAGGCGGCATAGGCTACGACATAAACTGCGGGGTCAGGGTCTTGACGACCAACTTGACGTACAAGGACGTGAGGCCCGTCATAGATGACCTCATAACGGCGATATACCACCTAGTCCCGTCGGGCTTGGGTTCGACGACTAAAGCCGTTAGGTTGACGAGAGGGGAGCTAGACCAGGTGTTGGCTGAGGGGGTTAAGTGGGCCATAAGGCAGGGCTACGGCTGGAGGAAGGACGCTGAGTTCTGTGAAGAGGAGGGCTGCATGAAGACGGCTGACCCCTCAAAGGTCTCGAGTAGGGCTAAGGATAGGGGCTTCGATCAGCTTGGAACTCTTGGAAGCGGAAACCACTTCTTGGAGGTTCAAGTCGTAGACAAGATATTCAACCCGGAGGTGGCCAGGGCCTTCGGGATATATGAGGAGGGCCAGATAACAGTCATGATACACACGGGGAGTAGAGGTCTTGGACACCAAGTGTGTAGTGACTACTTGAGGATCATGGAGATGGCAGTTAGGAAATACAAGATACAGATACCTGATAGGGAGCTTGTGTGCGCGCCCACGACATCTAAGGAGGCTGAGGACTACTTCGCAGCAATGTCTGCTGCAGCGAACTTCGCTTGGTGCAATAGGCAGATGATAACTCACTGGGTTAGAGAGGCGTTTAAGAGGACGTTTAAGAGGGACCCCGAGGACTTGGGATTGAACTTGGTCTACGACGTCGCCCACAACATATGCAAGATAGAGACCCACGTGATCGACGGTGTTAAGAGGAAGGTCTACGTCCACAGGAAGGGGGCTACGAGAGCCTTCCCCGCGGGCCACCCCGACATACCAGCTAAGTACAGGTCTGTCGGTCAGCCTGTGCTGATACCGGGCTCCATGGGCACGAGCTCCTGGATACTAGTGGGCAACCCTAAGGCCATGGAGATAACGTTTGGCTCTACGGCTCACGGCGCTGGCAGAATGATGTCGAGGGAGAGAGCTTTGAGGATGGTCAGGGGCTCTCAGGTCAAGCAGGAGCTTGAGCAGAGAGGCATAGCTGTTAGAGCCGCTAGCATAAGGGTTCTGGCTGAGGAGTGGGATAGGGCCTACAAGGATGTGGATAGAGTAGCTGAGGTAAGCCACAACGTGGGGATAGCGACTAAGGTCGTGAGGCTGAGACCCATAGCCGTCACTAAGGGCTAGAGGCTACCTCTTAGCCAGCTTTACGGCGTACTCAACTATCTTCCCAGCTATATCAACTCCAGTGGCGGGGGCAGCATTTCTAAACTCGGTTACGCTGTTTAGCTCGTGGATGAGGAGCCCATCCTTACTCTCCAACGCGTCTACTCCGAGGACGTGTGCTCCAACGGCTTTAGCGGCTTTTAAGCTCAGCTCCTCAATCTCCTCATTCACGTCCATTTTGACCGCTCTACCCCCCAGCGCTGTGTTAGACCTCCACTCTCCTGGTGGTGCGTACCTGTAGATAGCTGCCACGACCTCATCCCCAACAACAAAACACCTTATGTCCCTTCCAGGCTTATCCACGTACTCCTGTATGTAGTATATCTGGTAGAGGGGGTAGAGGTGCTCTCTGTGCTCAATGACTATCTTGGCCGTCTCCTCATTCCTAACGAGAGCTACAAGCCTACCCCAACTCCCAACGACAGGCTTGAAGACGGCTGGATAACCCAGCTCTGACAGCGCCTTAAGTGCTCCTGTGGGCGTAAACGCGACGTAGGTCTTAGGGGTGGGTATGCCAGCTCTACGTAGAGCTATGGTTGTGAGGAGCTTGTCTCCGCATATAAGAGCTGTCTGAAATGGATTTATGACGGGTATGCCCATGCTCTCCAAGATTGCCGTCAAGTAGAGAGACCTGTAGTGGCCAACGCACCTCTGAATGATCACATCGCCCTTCAAGACCTCTGGGTTCACGTCGCCCTTGGTTATGTCTATGAACGAGTCCTTTACGTCGACGAGGCTGACGGTAACCCCCAGTCTCTCTCCAGCTCTCTGAAGAGCCTTCTCCTCGTATCTAACCCTATCGTAGACCACTACGACTTTAACCAAAACCTACTCTCCCCAATCCTCCTTCACCATCTCAGCTGGCTTAAGCTTAAGCTCTCCATCCTCAAAGTACACCTCGTACTCCTGCCCGCAGTCTGGGCAGCTAACTATCTCGCCAGCTATGGCATCGTCCGGGACGTCGATCTCTCCATCACAATCAGGGCACCTAACCTTCATTAACGCTAACCCCCTTATCGGATAGGCGAACCTCTACTCTATCTAGCCGTCATATTAAACATTTTCCGCTTCCACCACACCTCTACCACTCCTTAAGCACTATCATGGTGTTGGTGTTCTTAACGCCCTCAATCTTCCTCAAGTCGTCTATGCACCTGTTAATCTCGGACATGGTGAGGGCTGATATCACCGCCACGATATCGTACACACCTGTGACCTCGTAAACTCTCTCGACGCCGTCGACTTCACGAACTCTCTCAGAGACTTGAGGCGTGGCTATTGATGGGTCGACTGATATGAGCGATATAGCCTTGAGCCTAGCGCCATACTCAACCTCAACTGTGAACCTCTTTATGACCCCCATCTTGACTAGCCTATCAATTCTCTTCCTGACACCAGCTTCTGAAAGCCCTACTCTCTTTGCTATCTCCGTGTAGGGGGTCCTGGAGTCCTTTAGCAGAGTGCTTATTATGGCGTGGTCGACATCATCTATTGATGACAATATTCGCACCTTCAAGTTCGTTTTTCGTATTAAGAAGAACGTTTAGAGTAAAAAGCTTTACGCGTAAGCTTCTCGATCCAAGCTAGAGCTCGTGCCAGGACCCTTATGGAGCTCAAGTACTCGCTTATGCTGAGCCTCTCGTGGGGTGTGTGGTCTAGGCTTGAGTCTCCCGGCCCATAGGCCGCCATCTCCGCTCTCCTCCACTTGGTCGCCGCTACGTTCATGTCGCTCGTCCCAGTCTTGAGTGTGAAGGTGGGTTTGACGTTGAGCACCTCTATCACCGCTCTGCTAAACGCCCTTGCAACTAGGCTTGACCTACTAGTCACAGAGGCTTCTACGCAGTCGCTCCTCTTCACGTCGACTTTAACCCCTCTCTCACGCCTGAACTCCTCAACGATTCTCTCAACGAGATCCACGACGTCGGGGCATCTTAGTGAAGGCGGCAGCCTCAAGTTGAAGCTAAAGGTGCACGTAGACGGCGTGAAGACTCCTCCTTCACCACCCACCATCGAGGTTAAGCAGTAGGTTAAGGAGTTGAACATGCTACCTTCTTTCCGGTACCTATTGAAGGCCTCGACGAGCCTCATCCACAGGTTCCACGCCTCCTCTATGGCGTTCTTGAATAGCCATGGGCTAGCTGAGTGCCCCTTCTCGGTCTCTATGGAGATTTTGAAGGAGGTGCTTCCCTTATAGCCTAGGGCTAGGCCAGAGGCTCCACTAGGCTCCCCGAATACAGCTATTGCGGGCTCTTCGAGGGTCTCGAGCAGGTGATACATGCCCTTACTGGAGCCCTCCTCCTCTACGACACCTACAACTGTTAAGTCTAGCCTGTCGCTGGGGCTTGATGAAGAAACATAGCTTTTAGCTGCAAGTATGAGAGTCGCTAGAGGGCCTTTAGCGTCGACAGCTCCTCTACCCCACACCTCTCCATCCTCTACCTTGACTGGTATGAAGCCGGGAACCGTGTCCATGTGCCCGCAGAGTAGGACTCTAGGGCCTCCACCGCTTATCCTGCCCACTACATTGCCGACGCCGTCTATGTGGACCTCGAAGCCCATGTCCCTCATGTGCTTGAGTAAGAGCTTAGCTAGCTCACCCTCACCGCCTGTGGGGCTGTAGGTCTTCAGCATCTCGAGCAGTAGCTCGACTTCAAAGCTCGACATTACTCAACACTTTTCTCAGAGCTCTCAAGACTACGTGGGCTTCATTCATCGACATGCATAGTGGAGGCAGAAACCTTATGACAGTCCTACCGGAGTAGGCGGCTAGCACCCCTTCGCTTATGAGGGAGAGCAGAGCCCCCCTTATGTCAGATCTCAGCTCGACGGCAAGCATGAACCCCATCCCCCTCACGTCTCTGACAACCTTGAAGTCTCTCTTGAGCTTCTGGAGCTCACTGAGCATGTAGTTGCCCACAGTCCTACAGTTCTCAAGGAGCCCGTCGAGGAGTATTGAGTCAAGCGTCGCTGAAGCAGCGGCGCATGCCAACGGGTTTCCGCCGAAGGTCGTCGTGTGCTCCCCCACCTTAAGCTTAGACATTACGTCTTCTCTCGCAGCCGTGACGCCCATGGGCAGCCCTCCAGCCACGCCCTTAGCCAAGCACATTATGTCCGGCTCTACACCCCAATGCTCACACGCCCAAAGCCTCCCCGTCCTGCCGAAGCCCGTTTGAACCTCGTCAATTATCAGCAGGACTCCGCGTTGAGTGCACTCCTCCCTAACCTGCTTTAAGTAGTCGTTGGGGGGTACTATGACCCCACTCTCCCCCTGGATCGGCTCAACTATAACAGCTGCGACGTCGTCCTTGAGGGCTTCTCTAAGCCTGTCTACGTTACCGTAGGGGACGAAGCGGGAGAAACTGGGTAAGGGCTCAAAAGGCTCTCTATACTTCTGCCCCCAAGTGAGCGTTAGAGCACCTAGTGTCTTGCCGTGATAGCCCCTCATCATGGAGACTATGACCCTCTTGCCCGTAGCCTTCCAAGCAATCTTTATGGCGGCTTCAACAGCCTCAGCACCACTATTGCAGAAGTAGACCTTAGTGAGGCCCTTCGGCAGAACCTTTACTAGCTTGTCTAGGTACTCAGCTCTAGCGTCGTTGTAGAGAGAGCCGTGGCACGCTATGAGCTTCTCACACTGCCTCTTAATGGCCTCGACGACTCTGGGGTTACAGTGCCCTACTAGGGCGGCTCCATAGCCAGCTACGCAGTCAATGTACTCCTTGCCCTCATCATCCCACACCTTAGCCCCTCTACCCCTAACGATGGTCACGGGGAACTTCTGATAGGTGGGGGCTAAGTGGGCGTCCTCAATAGCTTTGAGGTCAACCTTCAACTGTTATCACCGTTCCCTCTCCCATGAGGGCTGAAGTCACGGGTTTCTCCTTAAACCCAGATGCTATGACGACTCTGCCGACTCCACCCTCAAGGGCCTCTATGGCTGCGTATAGCTTAGTTATCATTCCAGCTCCAACCTTCTTCAGCATAGCCTTGGCCTTTCTAAGGTCCATCTTAGGCACAAGCTCGTCGTTCATCTTCACGCCCTCTACATCCGTTAAAAGCACTAGGCTATCAGCTCTCAGCGAGCTAGCTACGTGAGCTGCAGCTCTGTCGCCGTCGACGTTTAAGACCTCGTTTTCATCTCCAAGGGCTACTGGCGCCACCACAGGGATTAGACCTTCGTCGAGCAGGGTACTCAGCACGCTTGAGTCGACTTCAACTATCCTCCCCGTGTAGCCGCCCTCAATAGCCCTCTTCCTGCCCCTCTCGTCTATTATCACCAGCCTCTTCTTGCGTTCAGCCCTCAGTATAGCTCCATCTATGCCTGATATGCCCACAGCCCTTACACCAGCTCTTAGCAGCGATAGCACGACCTCCTTGTTTATCTTGCCCGCCATGACCATCATGTATATCTCAGCAGTCTCCCTATCCGTGTACCTACTCCTGAAGCCGTCTGGCGACACTATGAAGACTTGGGGTTTGCCAAGCTTTTCAGCTATGGCTGTAACTATATCTCCTCCACCGTGAACCACCACAACTCTCTCGCTAGACGAAACCTCAGCTATGTCCTTAGCCAGCTTGTCGAGAACCTCTCTATTGCCTACGAGGTCCCCTCCAAACTTCACGACTACAGTCAATAGCCACACCTCACACGGGGTGGAAGCCGTAAAAGTCTAGCCCAGTCTTCTCGTCGACGCCTACTAGTATGTTGAAGCACTGAACTGCTTGGCCAGCAGCTCCCTTCATCAAGTTGTCTATGGCTCCAAGGGCAACTATGCGTTTAGCATGAGGGTCTACCTCGAATCCCACGTCGCAGAAGTTCGTGCCTATGACGACTTTGGGGTCTGGAAGCCTGTAGATCCCCCTTCTGTCCTTGACTATCCTCACGAAGGGCTCGTTGCCATACATGCCTCTATAGGCCCTCCACAGGTCCACGAGCTTCACCTCCTTGTCTGTGAAGACGTGGCAAGTGGCCAGTATGCCTCTAACTACGTTGACGGCGTGGGCTGACATCGCCACCTTCACGGGCCTCCCAGCTAGAGCTGAAAGCTCCTGCTCTATCTCGCCTGTATGTCTGTGACCTGCTGGCGAGTATGGCCTTACAACCCCGAATCTCTCAGCGTGTAGAGTAGCCATTGATGGAGCTACTCCAGCACCTGAAGACCCTATCTTGACGTCGACCACGACGTGCTCGGGATCCATAAGGCCGCTCCTAGCTAGCGGCGCTAGAGCTAGTATTGCTGCCGTCGGCATGCAGCCTGGGCAAGCAACAATCTTAGCCCTCTTAATCTCCTCTCTATGGAGCTCAGGTAGCCCATAGACGGCTTCTTGAAGGAGCTCTGGCTTGGGGTGCTTCCACTTATACCAGACTTCGTAGAGAGATGGATCTCTAAACCTGAAGTCGGCGCTTAGGTCTATGACCTTGACCCCAGCCTCCACGAGCTGAGCAGCTATCTTAGCTGACTGCCCGTGAGGAGTGGCTAGAAACACTACGTCGCACTCCTCAGTCAACCTCTTCATGCTCAGCGGCGCGAAGACCATGTTCGTGGCCTTCCTCAAGTTGGCGTGAACCCTAAAGACGTATTCTCCAGCGTACTTCCTTGATGTAGCGACTGTAACCTCAGCGTTGGGGTGGCTGAGCAGTAGCCTGAGGAGCTCTCCACCCACGTATCCTGATGCTCCTACTATGCCGACTCTCTTCATCTCTTAGCCTCCTTAATCAAGTACTCGGCTATCTTACCGGGTATATCTACACCTGTGGCTGAGAATGCTCCTTTAAACTCGACTGTCGTGTTTATCTCATTTACTAGGAGACCCTTGTCGCTCTCAAGGCTGTCTACGCCCACGACCTCACCCTTAACAGCCTTAGCCGCTTTAAGCACAACCTCTTCCTCTTCCTCTCTTAGAGTGCACACCTCAGCCTTACCTCCAAGAGCTATATTGGTTCTCCAATCACCTTCAGGTGCATACCTGTATATCGAGGCTATGACCTCATCACCTATGACGAGGCTCCTTATGTCTCTAGAAGGCTTCTCGACATACTCCTGCAGGTAGAATATGTTGTGTAGTATTGCCTCGAGGTGTTCTCTATGCTCAAATATGGCCCTAGCGTGCTCATAGTCCCTCAGGAGGGCTAAGAGCCTGCCCCAGCTACCTACAACAGGCTTGACTACTGCTGGCAGCCCTATCTCGTTGAGGGCGTTCATAGCCCCCTCAACGGTAAACGCTACCACAAACCTCGGCGTTGGAATGCCGTTCTTAGCAAGCTCAAGCGACGTGAATAGCTTGTCCCCACCTATCAGCGACGTCCAGAAGCTATTTACAACTCTAACACCCTCAGCCTCGAGGAACGCCGACCAGTAAAGCCCTCTGAAGTGGCTTAAGCACCTGTTGAGAACTATGTCACCAATAGTAGTCATCTTGCCTGGGACTGCCACTCTCACCTTGGCGTCGACCATCTCCACCTCGACGCCCCTGCTCTTCAAGGCATCGAGGAGGGCTTTCTCCTCCCACCTCAACCTGTCGTAGAGTATCGCCACTTTCAATTAGGCAACCCCCAGCCTCTTAGCTTCAGCTTGAAGGACCTCGTCAACACCCTCTGCCCTCGACTTAAGCTCCAAGACCTTCTGGACCACGCTTTTGATGTAGCTCTTCCTCCTATCGATCATGTCCTTGACGGACTCCATCGATGGCCCTCCAAGAACTCTACACGACGACACGCAGTTGAGCGGGTTTAGGGCTCTCTTGAGGAGTTCCTCGTCGACTTCTAACTCGTAGCCCTCAGCTCTAGCAGCTCTCCTCAGCATCTCTGGGCTTACATCGCTTGGAGCAAGCCCCATGTCCACAGCCTCCTTGACTACTCTGCCGGCAACTCTATATGCGACCCTGAACGGCATGTTGAACCTCCTGACGAGCTCATTCGCCAACTCCGTCGCTGATGAGAACCCGGTTTCAGCCGCGTCATACATCCTCTTGACGTCGAACTGTAATCCCTCAACAACTCCCCTCATAACCCTGCATGAGCTCATCGCTACTTCCACGGCCTGCCAAACTAGTGGTGTGAGCTCTTGGAGGTCTAGGTTGTAGCTTAGCGGCAGGGCCTTTAGGAGCGTTAAGGAGCCAGTCAGCATGCCTATTGCGTGGGAAGCTCTCGCTCTAACAACTTCAGCTACGGTGGGGTTCTTCTTCTGGGGCATTACGCTGCTCGTGGAGGAATAGGCGTCTGGCATCTCGGCAAAGCCGTACTCCCACGTGCTCCATATTATGAGGTCCTCGGCTAGCCCGCTTAGGTGTACCATGAGCATTGAGGAGGCAAAGGCGAGCTCAACCATGAAGTCCCTGTCCGAGACAGCATCTGTGGTGTTCTCCTGAATTTTCGAGAAGCCTAGGAGCTTAGCGACGTACTCTCTATCTAAATTGAAGCTGCTCCCAGCTAGAGCGCCGCTGCCCATGGGGCTCTCGTCAGCTCTCTCATAGACCTTTAGGAGCCTGTCGACATCCCTCGAAAGCTTGTCGTAGTACGCGAGGAACTGGTGGGCTAGCGTGACTGGTTGTGCATGTTGTAGGTGGGTGTAGCCAGGCATGACGGTGTCTATGTGCCTTTCACTCTGAGATAACAGGGCTTCCTGAAGCCCTAAGACCTCGAGGGCGAGCTGAGAGCAGAACCTCTTAGCAGTCATTCTGAGTGCTGTGGCGACTTGGTCGTTCCTGCTCTTCCCAGTATGAAGCTTGCCTCCGATGTCTAGACCTACATCCCTCACGACTTCATCCTCAACGCACATGTGCACGTCCTCTAACTCCTCTCTAAGCTCAATCCCTTTCAGCATTCTCCTAAGAGACCTGTAGATCCTCTGGGCATCCTCTAAGCCTATGATCCCCTGCTTAAAGAGCATGAGGAGGTGAGCCAAGTTCACCCTAACAACATCTAGAGCTATCCTA
>QMSN01000013.1 GCA_003650865.1 Thermoprotei archaeon | reverse complement strand
CGTCAACAGGCGTGATCACCATATACAGCTGTAATAACGTGACCATCTCGAACTCGACGTTAGGCGGAGACGCGACATTCAACAGTTATGGGAGGGTCACGGACTACGTGTTCTCCTCGGTATACCTAGATTACTCAAGCCTAGTCACATTGGTCAACAACACCCTCTATGGCTCTCGATACGGCTTGTTTGTTGACAACAGCTATGACGTCACGTTGAGGAACAACACGTTCTCTAGGATCCTCGATTGGTCGATAAAGGTTGAACCATCGGGCTCGCTCGACGTGGACTTGAGCAACGTGGGCTCTAACGGCAAGCCCATAATGTACCTCGAGAACGCAGTGAACACCGTGATAAGTGGGGAGTACTCGCTCATATACATCTACAACGGGGAGAACATCACCATAACCGATGTGCTCTTGAGTAACGACTTTGGGCAAGACGGCGTCTACTTGGACTCCTGCACTAACGTCACTCTAGACAACGTGAGTATGGCGCTCTGCAGAGGAGTCTACGCGAAGCTTTCGATCAACGTGTCCCTCGTCAACTGCAGCATGGTGAACTGCATAAAGCCGTTTTACGCTACCTCCTCAACGCTCAACTTGACCCACGTCTCAATTAGGAACTGGCTTGGCAGCCGCGAGAGCAACTACTACATGGAGTTCCAGAGCTCAGAGCTTGACGTAGAGGACTTGTACGTAGAGATTAAGGAGGAGCAGTACCGCTTCGCTCCACAATACGGCATGTACTTCAAGTACTGCTCATACACTCACCTCAAGGACGTCGCCTGCGACATCGATAGCTACCTCAAAGTCTTAAAGTTCGATTACAGCAACTACGTGACCCTAGAGAACCTCACGGTTCAGGCTTTTCGCGCTAGCTACGTCTTGTACTTCTATTACTCCAGTCACGTGACGATAAAGGACTTCACGGTAAACTCCTCCACTTCAGGCTTCTGCGACTATGGCCTTTACCTCTACTCCACAGATTACGTCACAGTTGAGAACTACTACGCGGATAGAGTTGACTACGGCGTCTACGTGTATAGCTCCGACTACGTAGACGTCAAGAACTGCACGGTCAAAGCCGGTCACGGCAAGACTGCCTTCAAGATAAGGTATAGCAACTTCTGTAACTTCACGAATTGCCACGCAATTCCCTACTTATACTCGTGGCAGGTCTACTCGTACTATGAGGGCTTCTACCTGTATGGTAGCGACTACTGCAACTTTACGAGGTGCTACGCGGAGAATTACGCGTACGGCTTCTACATGTCCTCCTCAAACTACATAGACTTTGAGAACTGCTCGATAAACACGTGCTACTACGGGGTCTACGCTTATGGCGGCTATGGCGGCACTAACATAGAGGCTTCTTTCTGCAACTTCACGTCAAGCTACGAGTCGGCCATGTACATCAAGAACGCTGAGAGCATCACCTTGTCAAACTGCAACTTAAGCGGTAGTGGTGCTTGGAGCATTGAGCTCTACGGAACCATTACATCCATGTCGCTCACTTCATGTGTTGGCAGGTTCAACAAGCCCATAGTGGTCTACGAAGGGCTCAGCACCTTAAATCTGGAAGGTGACTTGAGCAGCTACGCTGAAGTGATAGTTCTGGACGTTGAGAACGTGATGGTGAAGAACGCCACGATGAGCTGGTCGGAGGGGCTGTGGCTGTGCGACTGTAGTGAGGTCTTGGTTTTCAACGTGGAGCTAACAAACTCCACGGGCATTGCAGCCACCTCATGCGAGTCATTCGACGCCTCTAACGTGGAGATTAAGAAGTGTGTAGAGGGCATAAAGCTATACGACGTGGAAGACGCACACCTATCCAACGCTAGCATTGAGAGCAGTGAAGGCATAACGCTGGAAGACGTCTCAAACATCTACATCGTGAATTTGGAGGTAAAGGATCCCGGAGAGTACTCGCTCTACGCGGATGTCGTGTGGGCTTGTCACATAGAGAACTGCTCTGTGGACTCGAGCTACGATAAGGGCATGCTGTATATGTGGTGTGGAAGCCCATCTGGAGTTGAGCTGGTAAACGTCAACGCCACATGCCTAGACGTGGACGCTGAAGTTGTGACCATTGAGAACTCGACGTTTTACGGTGAGGTCGAGCTCGGGTGCTACAACGTGATCATGAGCGACGTGGACTTCTACGTAACTGAAGCCTCCTGGTTCTACGCTCCCCTCTATATCGAGAGCGCTGGCAATGTGGTCATGGAGGGAATCTCCATGACCACCACGTCCTCACTGGCCCCCTACACGATGGTGGACATGTACTCCTGCAGTGGCGTGTACATGAGGGACGTCAACATAACGCTATTCGGCTCGGTCGATGACGTCATCGACTTCACTTGGTGCACGCAGCTTGACGTGGGCGACGTCAAGATAACCTTCGCCTCCCCATCGGCTACGGTATACTACGACTGCTTCTACATATATGGCTGTAGCGACTGCTACATACACGACGTGGAGGTTGGGAGGGGTGACTCGGGCTTCTACATTGGTGGTGAGTCGAGCGATGTGGTGCTTGAGAGGTGTAAGGCGACTAACTGCACTTATGGCTTCTGGATTGATGAGGAGAGCGAAATCACCGCCATGAGGATGTGCGAAGCTCACTCAAACGATGTGGGCGTCCTGATAAGCGATAGGGGCTACATAGAGCTCTTCGAGTACAACAATCTAACTTACAACAATGAGTGGTCGATTAAGCTTGAGGGTGACTCGCCCTATGCGGACAAGTTTATAGAGAACTTCGGGGAGGGCAATGTGGCTGGCTACGGTCTGCCGATACTCTACATAGATGACGTTGAGGATTCCACGTATAGTGGAGGACCCTATAGCTTAGTGGTGTTACACAAAGTTGACAACGTGACCCTCGAGGACGTGACTGTTGAGGCTTCAGGGCAGGATGGCATCTACATGTATGACTGCCTCGACCTCTACATAAAGAACTGCACAGTATCCAACTGCTACCGCGTTGAGCTAGGCGCTTACGATTGGACTTGGTCAGAGCTATACGTTTCGAACACCACAATTGAGGGGATGAGTGGTGCTGGCCTCTACTCCACGGCTGAGGACTCCGACATATACCTTGAGGACTGCACCTTCAAGGATGCCTATGACGGCGTATGCGTGTACGGAGACTCCATAACGCTCTACATGGCGAACTGCAGCATTACCCACTCGTCATGGGGCTCCAAGGCTATAGAGGCTGGAGAGGGCGACGTGGAGATATTAGAGTGCTTGGTGGCTAACTACAGCGAGGCCATTAGGCTCTTCGCATGCGACGCCTATGTGACCTCCTGCAACATAACTGACTGCACCTACGGCCTCTTGCTCGAGGACGTTGAGGGTGACATCTCAACGCTGAAAGTGGCCCACGCCGTGCAGGCCATTGAGCTTTCTAAGTGCGACGACGTCACCATGACCGACGTCGACGTCACGGATACCCTCTACGCTTTATCAGTGGAGTTCAGTAACGACGTGCAAGTGACGAGCTTAAACGCTCCAGACTGCGAGATAGGGGTTGAGGCGAAGTCCAGCGACGTCGAGCTGAGCAACTGCAACCTCTCAAACTGCGACATTGGCGTTAAGGCGTCGTGCTCGCCAGTTAAGGCCGTTAGCTGCGATGTTGACGGCTGCGCCAGGGCATTCCTACTCATGGACTCCAATGTCGAGATATCCGATGCGGATGTCGAGGGCTCATGCATACCGATAACCTCCTACTACTCCTCAATCCAAGTGGCTAACGTGAGCATTGAGGGGGCTACTGTCGGCTGCTTAATCGACGGCGGGTCGGCTTCCTTCGCCAACGTTAGCGTCGTGAACCCCGTTAGAGAGGCCTTCGCGATATATGGAGGCTCCGTCACCCTGGTTAACTGCTCCGTCACCAAGTGGATGGGCGACTTGGCCCCAGCTGTGCTGTTAGTGTGCGACAGCTCCTTAACCATAATAGGGAGCTACATAAACGGCTCTACGTGGGGCCTACTAGCCTACGACGGCCACCCCTACCTCCTCTCAACAACTCTAGCCAACTGCTCTGGTGGAGCCATAGTGCTCTACGGAGACGCTATTGCTGAGTGCTCAGGCTGCACTATGGACAGCTGCAGCTGGGCTGGGCTGCTCTACGAGGACTCAAGCCTCTACGCTGAGGACACAGTGGCCTCGAACTGCGGCTACGACTGCTTCGTCGCTTACGACAACGCTTACATGTACCTCCACAACTGTACACTCGAAAACCCCACGTATACAGGCGTAACGCTCCACGACTCCTCAGTTCTAAGCGCGCTGGAGCTGAGGGTTGAGGATGCTCAGATAGGACTTGTAGGCCTAGACACCTCTGTAGCCCACGTCTACAACAGCACGTTTGAGGGGTGTGACTGGGGCATCTCGGTTTTAGGCAACGCCTACCTCAAAGTTGAGGGCTCAACTGTTAAGTTCAGCACCTACGAGGGCATTGTGGGCTCAGGAGGCTCCACGCTGCTCATAGAGCGCACAACAATATACAACAACTCTCGCAACTGCCTGCTCCTCATGGATCAAGCCTCAGCCACATGCTTGAACTGCACGTTCGCCAATAGTAGTGAGGCAGCTGGCGTGTGGCTTGCTGGCTCCTCATCGTGTAGCTTGGCGAACTCCACGGTGACTCTAAACACTTGGGGCATGGTGACAATCGATAGCTCTCAGCTCACCATAAATAGCAGCGACGTCTACCAGAACGTCCACGAGGGCCTTGTCACGTACAGTAGCTCAAATGCCTCGATATACGAGGACACATGGGTACACGACAACGAGAGAGGTGTCACTATTAGGGACTCCTCGTCACTCGTGTTCGACGGGCTCATAGTTGAGGACAACCAGTACGACGGCATAGTCCTATGGGGATCCTCAACTCTCAATGGAGTGCACGGGAACTTCACGGGCAATATGTGGGGCATAGTGTCCTACGAGGATTCAGTGGTCGAAGTCCACTACTGCAACTTCTGGGACAACGTGGGTGAGGGCGTCTACGGTGGAGGAACCATAACACCCAACGCTGAGTACTGCTGGTGGGGTGACCCCAACGGCCCATTTGGGCCTAGCGGAGATGGAGTCTACAACACGGACTACGACCCATACCTCACGTCGCCAGCGAGTTGGTGACTTTTCTACGATAAACTCAACATCTTCTTTACTTGATTTCAACTTAAGGCTTGGTGATACACGTCCTTGAAGGTAATTGCTGCAAAGCCGTTGCCATCACCTTAATGGTTGGAAGAGCTTCTAAAGGCTTTGGGGGGTGAAAGTAAATTTATCCCTTTTTTTACACTACTTAACTAGGCTGTTTGGAGGATTAGGATATGGCGCCTCAGACATCAAAGACGGCTCGTTGCCTCCTCATAGCCTTGCTATGTCTATCGGCCCTCATGATGGCGTTAGCTTGTGTTTCAGCCTACACAGTTAGAGTTGCAACAGATAAACTGGTTTACACTCAAGGTGAGAGCGTAGAGATATACGTACAAATACTCGATGGTTGGGTGCCAGTGCAGGTGGACTTTGTCGGCAGAGTTATCCCTCCAGGCTCTTATCCAGGTGTGTACTTTGATGAGTGTGACTTCTCCTACAACGGGACGTGGTATGTTGGCTTCAGCTTCACCATACCGAGCTACTACCCCGACGGAACCTATGAGATCGAGGTGACTGAACAGCAGGAGTATGGAGTTGGCACTAAGGAGTTCTACGTAAACGTTGAGCCGCCGCCCTCATCTCAAGTAGTTACTGTAGGTCCTCCAGGCATAGGGGCTGACTTCACCTCTATAGGTGAGGCTGTGTCGTCACCAGATGTCAATGACGGAGCCACCATACTAGTCATACCGTACACGTACTACGAGGGCATGATAGTGGTGGAGAAGAACCTGACGATAACGGGTTATGGTGGTAAGCCCGTAGTTGTAGGCTGCTTTTACGCTAGGAACGTTAGAAGCTTCTATCTCTCTAACATCGAGGTTAGGGGCTTCTCACTTGGCTTTATAGCTGCTTTGAGCAACTGCTCTCTATACAACGTAGAGGTTGATAGGTGTACTACAGGTGTTTTAATTCTAGATAGCACTGTTGAAATGTCAAACTGCGTGGTTTCAAGCTGTAGTGGTGAGGGCATAGCCATATACGGTCTGGGAGATGTGGATATTAGGGATTGTTCCCTTAAGGATAACGGAGCTTCTCAAACACCTTCCCCCAACTTGCTCGTAGTTGGAGATGCCAATGTCTCTCTAGAGAACGTAAGCATAAGTAGTGGTGTCTGGGGTGTCCTCTGTAGGGACTCTGAAAACTTAACTCTAAGCTTAGTCCGCATGGAGAACTGCAGTAGCGCGGGGCTTGTAGCTGAGAACTCACATGTGGAAGTTAGTAGCTGCTGGTTTGAGCTCAACAATTGGGGGTTGCTGCTCTACGGCTCTTCTCAAGTCGAGCTTGAGGGGTGCAACATCAAGGACAACAACTACGATGGAGCTGTCTGCTACGACACGTCAACTCTAAGCATCTCGAATAGCTTGATTGAGGGCAATGGCTTTACTGGGCTAACCCTCTACGACGAGTCTCAGCTCCAGCTTTCAGACTCCACGCTAAGGGACAATCAGCTAGGACTACTAGCACTTCACTCATCAATTGCAACTCTTAGTGGCTGCACTGTGGAGCTTAACGTATGGGGGATCATGGAGCTCAACGAATCAACCATATCCATATCGAGCTCTTCGATAAGCTCAAACGTGAATGAGGGTGTTGTGGCTCTCGGAAGCTCAAGCTTAATGATTTCATCGTGTTCCCTAACAAACAATGGCTTTAGAGCCATCTTGATGTCGGACTCCTCAACAGCTACCATAGCGGGCTCAACGATTGAGCTCAATGGAGTTGGAAATGACGGCTCAGCTGTGTGGCTTACGGACAACTCAAAAGCCTTGATAAGCCGCTCCACCATAAGGAGCAACAACTGGGGTGTGGTGCTTCAAGGGAATAGCTACGTCACGCTCCTGTACTGCACGATGACTCAAAACGATAAGGAGGGCTTGATACTATACGACTACTCCCATGCAGATATCAGCCGATCTGAGTTGACGCAGAACTCGTTTGGAGTCATAGGCTATGGGCTGAGCTCAGCATCTGTAAACACCACAGTTGTAAGCTGCAACACGTATGATGGTGTCCACTTAGAGGGTTCTTCAAGCTTCACGGGCTTATACCTCAACGTCACGGGCAACAGCTGGGGCTTCATAGTTAAAGACTCAGCTTACCTAAACGTCTCCTACAGCAACATATTCGAGAACACGTGGCTCGGCGTGTACACATGCTCAAGCTTAACAGCCTACGCAACTCACTGCTGGTGGGGTGGCTCTGAAGGCCCTAATGGCGCTGGCGGTGATGGAGCTGGCAACGACCCAAGCTCGACGCTGATAACAGAGCCCTACGAGACAACACCAATATACTGGTGAGCCTACACCGCTACATAACCCTAGAAGGTCTACGCCCCCACGTAGTTGGAGGACAATTAGTGGAAGATTTTATATCTATTTTTATGGCATAAAGTTTCCTTGAGGTTTTAGATAATGAAACGTCTTGAGGTATCAGCTTGTATAGCTGTAGTAGCGTTGCTGCTGCTTTTGGCTCCTCCAATGGCTGCTCACGGCACTAGCTATTCTACGTCTCTAGGCTCCATAGACATTTCTAAGGTTCTAGGCTCCATAGACTTGACTTGGGTTGATTTGCCCTGCAACTTGAGCTTTACCATCGACCTCAGTGGACTGACGTTGACCTTCTACAACCAAGACTTAGGGATCCTACCAGTAATTGATGGCTTCAGCTACCAGCTCATCCCAGGCAAGCCAATAATGCCTGTGAAGACCGTGGTGCTCAAGTTATGCTACTATGCTGATGTGATCGGTGTGAACGTAGATGTAGTCGAGAGTAAGCTGGAGGGCTCATACAAGCTGATGCCATCCCCCGAGCCTAAGCCCCTCACAGGCTTAGTGAAGCCTGAGCTGCGTAATGACTCTATAGCTGAAGAGCTGTGCTACGAAGGTTACTACCCAAGCTCGTGGGTCTCTTACGAGGTTCACAGGGGGCTTGACCCCGCCTCCATGCGTAGAGTGACTTACCTAGTTCTACACGTGTACCCAATTAGGTACTCGCCTTCAGAGGGTGTCTTGGCGAAAGCCGACAACGTCAAGCTCAACGTGGAGCTCACCATTAAGCCTCAGGAGCTTAGAGGTTCCAGCAAGCTTACTGATGGAACAGTAGACCTGCTGATAATAACGTCTTCAGCCCTTGAGAGCAAGGCGCTTCAACTGGCCTCTTGGAAAGAGTCTCAAGGGATTAGCACCATGGTTAAGACAACCGACTGGATATACTCCAACTACGATGGGGTTGACGAGCCTGAGAAGATAAGGAACTTCATTAAGCAGATGGTTCAGGACTACGACGTGAAGTTCGTGCTTATACTCGGCGACGTAGACCAGGTGCCTGTCAGGTACGTCTACATCCCGGATGGCGCTGAGGATGACGACCCATCGGTGGATGGTGTTCTCGTGGAGACAGACCTCTACTACGCGGATCTCGACTACACTTGGGATGAAAACGGCGATGGGCTGTGGGGTGACTTAGACCACGACTGGGTGGACGGCGTGCCAGACGTCTACGTCGGTAGGCTCCCAGCTAGTAACGAGACCGAGGCTGACATCTTGATAAACAAGTTGACGTCCTACAACCCAGACAACAGCTGGTTCACTAAGTACCTGCTGATAGGCACTGACACCTTCGGCGGTAGGGAGGGCGAGATCCTCAAGGACTACATACGCTCCAACGTCATGTGGAGCAACTTCTCTTCGAAGGCACTCTACGAGAGCTATGGCTCACTAACGGTTTCCAGCGCGGTCTCAGAGATAGATAAGGGATACGGCTTCGTGAACTTCGCTGGGCACGGCTACTACAACCTGTGGTACTTGGGTCGAGGAGGCTACTACACGTGCTCTGAGGCCTACAGTCAGGCCAACGAGAACCTATCCGTGATATTCGCAATGGCATGCTTGACAGCTAGGTACGCAGACTACGACTGTATAGGTGAGGCTTTCCTACTCAACCCCGATGGAGGCGCCATAGCGTATTACGGGTCTTCAAGAGTGGCTTGGGGCTACGTGGGGGAGTACATAACTTACGGCTTGGCTGGAGAGATGGACTGGATGTTTAGCGATGCCCTCTTCCACTGTCTAGACGATTCAACGCCGGAGGAGCCCTACGCTGGGGTTATTTGGGGTTTAGCCTTAACTAACTACGTAGCCGAGAACCCCATATACACGTACTACGACGACGGCTACTACTTGGACTGGAAGACCGTGGCTGAGTACGGCACCCTGCTTGGAGATCCATCACTGCTCTTGAGAGGGACAGGCTCTTACCCGCCACTTCAGTACAAGGTGTACGGCTACGTGAGGGATGTCTTCAACGGCTCTCCCATTGTAAACGCTATAGTCAAGCTCGTGGACAATGAGACTGGCTTTGTGTACAATCAAGTGGTAACGGACTCCCAAGGCTACTACGAGCTCACTGGAGATGTGACTAATCCAGGTGTTCAGGTCTACGTTGAGGCGTGCGCGGAGGGCTACTTCAACTACACATCTGAGGTCTTCGGGCTCTACCCAATGGAGGTGGTGCTCAACGTCTACATGGCGTCTAACGTCACGGCTGACGTGCTCATAGTCTCAGATGACGATGCTGGAGGCGGGACTTCAAGCCTAGACCCCTGCTCCATAGCGAGCATCTTGGAGTCCCAGGGCTTCACGGTGTTGATTTGGAATGAGAGCATGGGCGGCAGGCCTAGCCTCGACATCCTGCAGTTGGCTGACGTGGTGTTCTGGCACACCAGCTGCGCTTATGGTTGGGCTGTGGATAGCATCGACGCTGAGACTCTGATACAGTTTGTTGAGTCGGGTGGCAAGCTGATACTTGAGGGTGAGGATATAGGCTTCGACCACGAGGACGACGAGTTCATGGTTAAAGTGGCCCACGCGATCTTCTCGGTAGACGACACTGAGATATACGTGCTGAGCGTGACGGTACCTCAGCACCCTGTGACGAGCGGCCTTCCATCAGACTTCGCCTTCTCAGAGATACCTCCATACCCCGACGGTGTTGAGCCCACTAATGGAGGCTTGGAGGTCATAGAGTACAAGGACTCACCATACTCAGCTGTTGTGGTATACAACGGCTTGGACGAGGGTAAGGGCAAGGTTGTCTACATGGCCTTCCCCGTGCTGTTCTTGGAGAGCTCCTCGAGGGACACGTTGATATTGAACTCCGTGAACTGGCTCATGGAGAGCGTGGCTCCACTCGAAGTCAACGCCTCAACCGATAGGGTTTGCTACGCGAGCTACGAGGACGTGGTCATCAAGGCCCGTGTAACAGATAACTCGACGCCAGTCCTTGGAGCCACGGTAACTGCGACTGTGTACGACCCAAGCAACGGCGAGTACGCTGAGGTAACTCTCCTAGATGATGGTAGTGGAGCTGACGAAGCTCCAGATGACGGCATTTACACGGGTGTTCTACCCGGAATACCCGATGACAGCTTAGAGGGCGTGTATCGAGTTGAAGTCGTGGCGAGCTTGGGCGCTAGGTGCGGCTCTGCAACGACTTACTTCACGTTTGTAGGCTCGAGCAACCTAGTGGTTCAAGTGCTCACTCCATCTGGAGAGCCAGCTGAAGAAGCCTCCATAACGCTGCTGAACCTCGGTAGTGGGGATGTGGAGGTCTACTCTCACGCTACGGACTTAAACGGCATCTTCTTCACAACGGTTGGCGACGGCTACTACGCCTTAGCCGCATACATGGGGCATGGGGATTCGGAGCTCGGATTCATGGCTTGTAACGACAGCGCCTACGTTCAGAGCGGAGCTGTAACCTTCGTCTTGCTAAATGCCTCTCAAGGAATCCCCCTCATCGTTAAGACCTACGACAACGACTCTCAGCCTATAGGTGGTGTCTCCATAGACCTCTATAGGAGGGTTGGCGACTGGCCTCTTCCAACGTCGAACCTTGACTTCACTAATGAGAGCGGTGTGACCACTATACTCGTAACGCCCGGCGTCTACCACGTAGACGCGAAGCTTCAGGACTCGCCCTACGACTACGGCTATTACCTATATGCTCTCAACGTGTCATGCACGAGTGAGCGAATCGTGGAGTTCAACCCAGCGTTAAACGACACTTCACTGCTGCGAGGAGACCTCCACACACCCTCATCAAGCAACACCTACGAGGGCTTGCTCTACATAGCGCCTGTATCCCTCAACCCCTACACGCTCTACGGCTTCTGGCCCGACGAGATAATGGTGACGCCTGACCTCTGGTACGTGGCTCCGTGGATCCTAGTCACGGAGGAGGGAGGCGGCAATCACGCGACTTACTTAATCTTCGAGACCAGCGTGGTGGATCTAGGGGCTCCGAGCTCCACTCTCAACATCAGCTTTGGAGGATCACTAGCGATCCACGTGTGGACTGATGAGCCCACCTACTACCAAGGCGACACGGTTAGCGTGTGGTGGAGTGTTGAGGACGAGTTTGGCTGTGAGCTTGTGGACCTCTACGCCTACGATGGGGACTTCAACCCCATCTACCCCACCGTCGAGATATACGGCCCACACAACAACCTCCTGTTCTCAGCAACTGGCTACGTTAAGCCTGTGAGCTACACAATTCCAGGCGATGCCCCTGACGGCGTCTATAGGGCTGTCGTGGTGCTAGACACAGACCTATACCAAGGCGATGTGAGCAATGAGAGCAGCTTTGAAGTCGGCAAGATGATGGTTACAGTAGGTCCACCAGGCAGTGGAGCTGACTTCAACTCTATAGGTGACGCACTTGCCTCACCAGACGTGACGGACAAGATGACAATACTCGTGGAGCCAGGCTTGTACAGTGAGGGGATGCTGAGTGTCCAGAAGAATGTGGCTGTCGTCGGTAACGGAAGCGGGGTCTTCATCGTGGGAGGCTTCTACGCTAATGGCTTATCGAACTTCACGCTCGCAAACCTGACGATAATGGAGTTCTCCATAGGCCTACTGGCGTCTTCAAGTGCTTGTAACGTGTTCAACGTAACCTTCGACGGCTGCTCTACTGGTATACTTGTCGTTGACAGCGACATGCACGTGAGCGACTGCACCTTCACCAATTGCAGTGGAGAGGCGCTAGCAGCCTACGGCTTGGGCGAGGTCACTGTCTCCAACAGCGTGTTCAAGGGCAACGGGGTCTCTAGATCTCCTTCGCCAACTGTGCTGGTCGTGGGCGACGCCAAGGTCACTCTCAAGCGATGCGAGATATCGGATGG
>QMSN01000012.1 GCA_003650865.1 Thermoprotei archaeon | reverse complement strand
TCTCCAGGATTGAGAAGAAAGGGCTGAAAATAGTTGGACTCAAGATGATAAAGGCCTCAAAGAGAGAAGCTGAGGAGCTATACTCAGTTCACAAGGGCAAGCACTTCTACTCAGAGCTTGTGGATTACATAACCTCGTCACCCATAGTCGTAGGCGTTGTAGAGGGTGAAGATGCAATTCAGGTTGTTAGGAGGCTCATAGGGCCCACGAACCCCAAGGAGGCTCCTCCTGGAACTATAAGGGGTGACCTCGGGCTCTCAATAACGCAAAACGTGATACACGCGTCTGACAGCAAGGAGAGCGCTGAGAGGGAGATCAAGATATTCTTTAGAGAAGACGAGATATGTAGCTACTCGAGAGCCGACGAGAAGTGGGTTTAAGGGTTACTTCGCCTCTGCCTCTTAATCGACAAGTTAAAGAACAACCTCTTCTTGCTTCTTAAACAGCTTAAGCTAGTTGGAGGTGTAAATCTTGAGTGAGAGGATAAGGTCGCCCATACTCTGCGTGCTCGGACACGTGGACGTGGGTAAGACGCTGCTGCTCGACAAGATTAGAGGTACGGCTACGATGTTTAGAGAAGTAGGGGCCATGAAGTAGCGCCCATGAGGCGCTACCTGGTAGACCCAGCATATTGGGGCTTCATTCCTCCCTTGGTCAGCGCTTGAGAGGATATGTGGTCCTCTACTCAAGAACATAAGGGTTGAGATAAGGATACCGGGCTTCCTCGTCATAGACACCCCCGGTCACGGGGTCTTCGTGAACTTGAGGAGGAGAGGGGGCTCTATAGCCGACATGGCGATACTCGTCATAGATGTCTTAGAGGGCTTCGAGGAGATAACGTACGAGTGCCTGAACATCTTGAGGTCTAGGAAGGTCCCCTTCGTCGTCGCCGCCAATAAGATAGACAAGATACCTGGGTGGGTTGAGGGGGAGTTTAGGCCCTTCGCTGAAGCCATAAAGCACCAGCCTCCTCACGTTCAGAGGAGGCTTGAGGAGCTCGTCTACAACATAGTGGCTAAGTTTGAGGAGCTTGGTTTCCAGGCTGATAGGTACGATAGGATAAGGGACTTCGCGAGGACTGTGGCGATAATACCAACTAGCGCTAAGACGGGCGAGGGTATACCGGACTTACTGCTTGTGTTGGCTGGGTTGTCTCAGAGGTACATGTTGAAGAGGCTCTACGTCAGCGACGTCCCCGCTAAGGGTGTTGTGCTCGAGCGTAGGGATGTCATGGGGCTTGGCTCTGTGATAGACGTCATAATATACGACGGCGTGCTGAGGAAGGAGGACTCTATAGTGCTTGGGGGGATGGGAGGGCCCATAGTGACTAAGATCAGGAGCATACTCATGCCTAAACCCATGGATGAGATGAGGGACCCCGAGGACAGGTTTAAGAGCGTTGACGAAGTCGTCGCCGCAGCTGGAGTTAGGATAGTGGCTCAGGGCCTCGACGACGCGATAGCTGGAAGCCCTATATTCTCAGCTAGAAGCCAGCAGGACGTGGAGACGGCGATTAAGCAGGTCTCAGAGGAGATATCGAAGATAAGGATAACCACTGATGCCCTTGGCGTAGTAGTCAAGGCCGATACCTTGGGCTCGCTTGAAGCACTTGTCTCAAAGCTTCAGGAGATGGGGGTTCCTGTAAGGCTCGCCGATATAGGGAAGGTGTCGAAGAGAGACGTGGTAGAGGCGACCATAACGAGAGAGAAGGACGCGTATAGAGGCGTTATACTCGCGTTTAACGTGGGGGTCTACCCAGACGCTGAACACGAGATTGAGAGCAGGGGGATACCCCTCTTCAAGAGCAATGTGATATACAGGCTCATAGATGACTACCTAGACTGGGTCAAGAAGAAGATGGATGAGGAGAAGAGGCAGACATTAGCCTCGCTAATCCTGCCGGGTAAAGCGCAGATACTTAGGGGCTACGTGTTCAGGAGGAGTGATCCAGCCATAGTTGGAGTTGAGGTGTTGGCTGGTAGGCTGAAGCCCGGCTACCCCCTCATGAACGCCAAGGGCAGGAGGCTCGGGACAATCATGCAAATCCAAGAGCAGAAGAAGGTTTTAAGCGAGGCTGTAGCTGGGCAGGCTGTAGCCATATCGATCAGAGGAGATGTGACAATAGGCAGGCAAGTGGACGAGGGAGACTACATCTATGTGGACGTGCCACCAGATCACATAAGGCTCATAAAGGAGAAGTTCGCCGACCAGCTTTCAAAGCCCGAGCTGGAGTTGTTAAAGGAGATAATAAAGATCAAGAGGGCTAGTGGCAGGTACATGTAAACTTAAAACCTCAAAGTTTTTAGCTCTGAAAGAGCTTGAGATTGAGCTAAAGGGGTGAAAAAGGACGCCTGAGTTTAAAGTCGTAGTGTCAGACCCGTCAACTGGGAAGGCTCAGCAGATGACGGTTACGGGCCCGCAGGCAAACGCCCTGATAGGGCTGAGAATTGGGGATGAGATCGACGGCTCCCTCATAGGGTTGAAGGGGGTCAAGCTGATCATCAGAGGAGGTAGCGACAGAAGCGGTGCGCCAATGAGAGCTGACCTGCCCGGTGCAGCCAAGAGAAGGCTCTTGTTAAGCCAGGGCCCCGGCTTTAGGCCTACTAAGAAGGGCTTGAGAAAGAGGAAGCTCGTCAGGGGCAACATCATAACTGAGGACATAGTCCAGATAAACGTCGTGATCAAGAGGGAGGGCGAGGAAAGTGGCGGAGGAGTGGAGGAAAAAGCAAGCTGAGCTCAACATAGGCACCACTGGACACGTTGATCACGGCAAGACGACGCTGACGTGGGCCCTATCAGGCGTTTGGGCTGCAAGGCACTCTGAGGAGCTCAGGAGGGGCATCACACTAAGGCTTGGATATGCGGATACTACAGTGCTTAAGTGCCCAGTATGCCCTCCACCCCAGTGTTACACCACCGAGGCACTGTCTGGAGACACGTGCAAGTACTGCGGCTCTAAGCTTGAGTTCCTCAGAAAGTACTCCTTTGTGGATTGCCCCGGGCACGAGATTGCACGCCTCGCGTGGGCGTGCAACGTGAGATGCTTATGGCTACCATGCTGGCCGGGGCCACGCTCTTCGATGGAGCCATACTCGTAATAGACGCCACAGTGCCTTGCCCTCAACCTCAGACGCGAGAGCACCTCAAGGCGCTTGAGATACTGGGGATCAAGAACGTCGTGGTTGTGCAGAACAAGGTCGAGGTAGTCCCCAAGGAGAAGGTTGTAGAGAACTACTGGCAGATTAGGGAGTTCCTAAAGGATACCATACTGAGCGAGACCCCCATAATACCGATATCAGCCCTCCACAAGGCAAACCTCGACGTCCTAATTGAGGCCATAGAGAAGCACATCCCAACACCCAAGAGGGATCCATCAAAGCCCCTCAGAGCGCTCATAGCTAGGTCGTTTGACGTCAACAAGCCGGGCACGCTCCCTGAAGACCTCAAGGGAGGAGTCTTGGGAGGATCAATAATTCAAGGAGTTGCTAGGGTTGGCGAGGAGATAGAGATAAGGCCTGGCTTGAGGATCGAGAAGGGAGGTAAGGTGTCGTATGAGCCCCTATACACGGTGATAACCAGCTTGAGGGCTGGCGACGTGAGCGTTGAGGAGGCTAGGCCCGGTGGGCTCGTTGGCTTCGGCACAAAGCTCGACCCCTCACTCACGAAGGCAGACTCCTTGGCGGGCAGCGTTGTAGGTAAGCCTGGCACGCTGCCGCCAACCTGGATGACCCTTGACTTAGAGGTCTCTCTCTTCGAGAGAGCTGTTGGAACAGTCAACTTAGTGAAGGTCGAGAGCATAAAGCAGAACGAGGTCTTAATGATAAACGCTGGCACGACGACCACGCTGGGAATAGTCGTCAAGGCCTCCAAGGACGTGGTGTCGCTGAGGCTTAGGAGGCCTATCTGCGCTGACCCAAGGACTAGAGTAGCGATAAGCCGACAGATATCCGGCAGGTTTAGGCTCATAGGTTATGGAGTGATAAGGTAGGAGAAACGAGAGCGTTGAGCAAGGCGTTTACCGTGATATTCGACACGAGCATGTTGATGAGCTGCTTCGAGAAGCCCGTGGATGTCATTGGGAGAGTGGAGGAACTCCTTGAAGCCAAGATAAACCCCGCAATTCTTAGGTCTCAGCTAGCTGAGCTTGAGGGTTTAGCTAAGTCGACTAGGAGCAAGGCGTCTAGGATCGCTAGAGCCGTGCTAGAGCTCGTGGAGGAGAAGTTTGCGATCATTGATGACCCTGGAGGCAAGCCCGTGGACGACTTGATAGTTGAAGAGGCCTCGCAAAGGGGCTTCATGGTTGCCACCAATGACGTCGAGCTTAGGAGGAGGCTTAGGAGGCTGGGCGTAGCGGTCGTGTACCTGAGGAGGGATGGGAAGCTTGAGGTTGAAGGCCTCCAGCCATGAGGAGCTCCACAAAAAGTTTAATACAATACGTCGAAGGTCTCTAAATTCACGTGTGTTTGGTATTAAGCGTATGGTGACAGTAAAATGTACTACATAGCCACGATAGTGGACGAGGTCAGGATCCCGCCGGATAGGTTTCACGAGAAGCTTGAAGACGTTGCCTTCGACAACTTGAAGTCCATATATGAGGGCTACGTGATAAAGGGGTTGGGGGTAGTAGTCGCTGTATTAGATGTTAAGGTCTCGCCTGAAGGCAGGATACTGCCCGGTGATGGAGCCAGCTACCACAAGGTCAAGTTTAAAGCCCTGGTCTACAGCCCCCTAGAAGGAGAGGTAGTGGAGGGGGAGGTCGTAGAGGTAGTGGACTTCGGGGCCTTCGTCCAGATAGGCCCCATAGAGGGTTTAGTGCACATATCGCAGGTAGCTGACGACTACATATCGTACGATAAGAGGAAGGGAGAGTTCCTATGCAAGCAGACTAGGAGGAAGCTCTCGAAGGGAGATGTGGTTAGGGCTAGAATTGTGACTATAAGCATGAGCGGGATGAGGCTTAAAGAGGTCAAGGTCGGGCTGACCATGAGGCAGCCCTTCCTAGGGAAGCTCGAGTGGATAGCTGAAGACGTCAAGAAGGAGAAGGCTCCAAAGGTGAAGAAGAAGTGAGCAAGAGAGTTTCAGCTAGGTTTAAGTGCTGTCTGAAGTGTAAGGCCCTCCTGCCAAGTCAAGCCAGCATATGCCCAAACTGCAAGTCAAGCGAGTTCAGCACTGACTGGAGTGGCTTCGTGATAATATTTGACCCCGAGACCTCGCTGATAGCCAAGACCTTAAACATAGATAAACCCGGCAGGTACGCCATAAAGTGCAGGTAAGCTAAGGGTAGGTTGGAGTTGAGGGTTAAAGCTCTCAGAATAGGCGACGACTTGAGGAGAGAGCTCAGCAAGCCTTGGGGGCTACTCCTCACGAATGAGGACATCGAGGCTGGAAGGCTGAGAGAGGTTGTAGGTGAGCTCGAGCCTCGTGAAGTAGTTACCGTTGGCGACGTGACCACCTGGGTTTTCATTAAGGAGGGAGTTAAGCCTAGAGTTGCCCTCGTGGACATGAAGACCTTGAGGGGCCCCTGCCAGCTAGACATAGAGAAAAGCATTCCGAGGATAGCTGAGGTGTTTAACCCTCCTGGCCACATAGTGGCCGGTGTAACTCGGGTTATAGAGGAGGCGTTGAGAAGAGGAGGACTCATAGTCGTTAGGGGGGAGGAGGACCTCCTCGTGATACCAGCTATACTTGCATCTCCAGAGGGAGCAGTCATAGCTTACGGTCAGCCTAATGTGGGGATAGTGCTAATAAGGGTAGATAAGGATAAGAAGGAGAAGGCTAGAGAGCTGTTAAGCCTGATGCAAGAGGTAGAGGTTGAGGTCGATGTCGATACAGTACCAAATTAAGGTGATCAAAGACCTCGAGAACAAGGTTCTAAATAGGCGTGAGCTTATCCTGCGCATCGACCACATAAACTACAGGACGCCCACTAGAGCGGAGGTCAGGGAGCTTGTGTCCTCAGCCTTCAAGGTCCCCATAAACCTCGTGATAGTCAGGAAGCTGCGAACTCTCACCGGGACGAACGTCACTGAGGCCCACATCCACGTGTACAAGGACGAGAAGACTCTCCATGAGGTTGAGCCTGAACACATCAAGCTGAGGAACTTCGGGAAGAAGGAAGAGGAGAAGAAGGAGGAGCAGCCGTAGGCTTGGAGGAGGCTCTTTGCCTCGTGTAGCGGTGCTCGGTATAGAGTCTACAGCTCACACTTTTGGTTGTGGGGTAGCTCTAGATGACGGCAGAATACTTTCAAACGTCAACAGCACCTACACCCCCAAGGTTGGAGGGATACATCCACGCGAGAGCTCGCAGCACCACTCATCAGTCGCACCTCAAGTAGTTAGGAGAGCGCTTGAGGAGGCTGGGCTGAGCTTCGAGGAGATAGACGCCATAGCTGTGACTCTGGGCCCAGGCTTAGGCCCATGCCTAAGGGTTGGCGCCACCATAGCTAGAGCGCTGTCAATAGTTCATGGGAAGCCTTTGGTCCCAGTAAACCACGCCGTAGCTCACATAGAGATAGCTAAGCTAGCCACGGGCCTCGAGGACCCGCTAATAGTCTTTGTGTCAGGCGGCAACACCATAATAGCCTCCTACTCCGACGGTAGGTACAGGTTCTTCGGGGAGACCTTGGATCTAGCACTGGGCAACATGCTTGACTCGTTCGCTAGAGAAGCTGGGCTTCCTCATCCAGGGGGACCCAAGGTCGAGGAGCTTGCTCAGAGGGGGACCAAGCTTTTGAGGCTGCCCTACATAGTGAAGGGCCAAGACATCTCGCTATCAGGCCTCTTAACCGCTGCTATTAAGCTGCTGAAGGAGGGCTGTAGGCTTGAGGACTTGTGCTACAGCGTTCAGGAATACGCCTTCGACATGCTGGCTGAGGTTGCTGAGAGAGCTCTCGCATACACTGAGAAGAAGGAGCTGGTCTTGACGGGTGGCGTGGCTAGGAATAGGGAGCTCCAGAGGAAGCTGAGGATCGTGGCTGAGGAGCATGGAGCATCCTTCGGAGTTGTGCCTCCAGAGCTCGCTGGCGATAACGGCGCCATGATAGCGTGGACAGGGGCTCTCGCCTATAAGCATGGGGTTGTCGTTGAGGTTGAGAAGAGCTACGTCAAGCCTAGGTGGAGGCTTGATGAGGTTGACGTACCTTGGGTTGAAGGGTGAGCTTATCAAGAAGGGTGCTGAGGCGGAGCTGTACAAGGTCACGTTCCTAGGTTTGCCAGCGATATTGAAGAGGAGGGTCCCCAAGCCGTATAGGGCTAGGGAGCTCGATGAGTATATTAGGAGGACGAGGACAGCGCATGAGGTCACCATGATGCTCCACGCCAGGGCTTGTGGAGTGCCAGTCCCAGCTATATACGATGTGGACCCCGACGAGGGCGTCATAGTCATGGAGTACATACCAGGGCCAACGCTTAGAGAGCTGACCTCTAGAGGAGTCGACGTGAAGCCCATATTTAGGCTCGTAGGGTTCTACGTGGGGAGAATGCATAGAGGACAGGTTGTGCACGGCGACTTAACCCCAGCAAACATAGTTGTGCCAGAGGCTGAGAAGCCCTTCTTCGTGGACTTCGGGTTATCTGAGAGAACTGGAGAGCTTGAGGCATTGGGCACTGACGTGCACCTGATGCTTAGAGCTCTCGAGAGCACACACTACCTTAAGGTTAAAGAGCTCTTCAACTCCTTTCTAGAGGGCTACAGGGAGGTCATGGGGGCTAGGGCTGAGGAAGTCTTCAAGAAAGTCTTGGAGATAAGGAGGAGGGGGAGGTATGTCGAGGAGAGGAGGGCCAAGGTTCGTTGACTCTCACTGTCACATACACAGTGAGGAGTTCGACGAAGACAGGGACCTCGTTGTGGAGAGAGCCTTGAAGAGCGGGGTCGAGGTCATTGTGACCTCAACTCTAAGCCTCGAGGAGCTCCAGAAGGCCTTAAGCATAGCTCGCAGGTATGAGTGCATCAAGGTTTCAGCAGGCTTCGACCCCACAAGGCTCTCGTTTGAAGAGGCTGAGCAACTAGCACATGAGGTCAAGAGGCTCAGAGGTCAGCTCGCGTCGATAGGGGAGGTGGGCTTAGACTACTTCTACGTTAAGGGGTCTGATAGGGATAAGCAGGTCGAGATCTTCAGGTTCTGGATTAAAGTCGCCTCAGAGCTCAAGCTGCCGTTAGTTGTGCACTCTAGAAGTGCTGGTAAGTATGCCATTCAAGTGCTCCTAGAGGAGGGCTACGACAGGGTCTTGATGCACGCGTTTGACGGGAGTAGCGGCTGGGCTCTAAAGGGCGCTTCAAGAGGCTTCTACTTCTCAATACCTCCCTCAGTCGTGAGGTCTCAACAGAAGATGAAGATGGTTAAAGCGCTGCCCATCGAGAACCTTATGCTTGAAAGCGACGCACCAGTTCTAGCTCCAACACCGGGGGAGAGGAATGAGCCCTCAAACGTGGTCGTGTCAGCAGTTAAGGTGGCTGAGATCAAGAGGGTGGACTTCCTTGAGGCCTGCGAGGTATTCTACTTAAACTCGAAGAACTTCTTCAAGCTCTAGGAGGCTAGAACTTCAGCCTGTCCTCCTCTTTGATCGTCCTCAGCACGACCATGGTCTGAGTCGAAGTCACCCCTTCGATCTCACCTATCCTGTCTATTATCTTAGCTAAGCTCTCCCTGTTGCTAGCCCTTATCTTAAGGACAGCGTAGTACTCTCCAGTTACGTCATAGACCTCGTAGACGTCGTCTATGGAGGCTATCTGCCTAACCGCATCCCTGAACTTCGTGGGGTCAGCCCTCAGGAGAACTATGGCCGTTAGGCTCTTGCCCACCTTCCCGGGGTCTATGACGGCCCTAAACCCCTTTATGACCCCAAGCCTCTTCAGCTTCTGAACCCTCAAGTGGACAGTGGCCTCGCTTACACCTATGCTACTCGCTATCCTAGAGAATGGTGTCCTCGCGTCCTCTTGGAGAGCTCTAAGGATTTTTAGGTCTACTTCGTCGAGGTTCTCCATAACCCTTAGCTCTCCCCTATTAGCCATTACGCATCCAGATACCTTAACAGAGTTTAGGTTATTTAAGGTTTAAAGCCGGTTAAGCGGGAACCCTTTAATAGCTCGATGTGGTAGTTATCTTGATGGCTACTAGAGCAGCTATAGACCTACCGCTGCACGATGGTAGAGCTCCTAGGTGGCTCTACAATAGGATGGTTAGGCTAGCTGAGTGCATACTCGCCATTATAGTCGACGAGTACGGCGTTAGAGGTCTTCTAGCTAGGCTCGCCGACCCCTTATGGTTTCAGGCTTTAGCTTGCTGTTTAGGCTACGATTGGGATAGCAGTGGAACTACAACTGTCACGTGCGCTGCCCTCAAGGAGGCTCTGAGCAAGAGGGAGCTTGGAGTTAAGGCTTGTGGAGGCAAGGGTAAGGCTTCTAGAAGGACAATTCAGGAGATACCAGTAGTGTGTAGGCACTACGGCTTCGAGGACTACTCAAGCAAGCTAGTGGAGGCTAGCAGGCTTGTCGCTAAGGTGGACACATCAGCCATCCAAGCTGGCTACCAGCTTTACCACCACGTGATGTTCATATGTGAGGATGGCTCTTGGGCTGTAGTCCAGCAGGGCATGAGGGTTCAGGATAGATATGCTAGAAGGTTTCACTGGCTCTCGACGGACATGAGGAGCTTCGTCGAGGAGCCCCATAAGGGGATAGTGGGCGACATCGTGCACAGCAACGTGCTAAACCTAGTGGATAAGGATAGCAGGGAGGCGAGGGGTCTCTGCGTAGACCTAGCCAGAGAGGGCTCGGCGAGAGTCAGGAGGTACTTGAAGGAGCTCTCGAGGAGGGTTAAGGGGCCGCTTGACAAGTGGATTAGCAGTGCCACCGTGGACGTGGAGGTCCACCAGCTACCTCAAAACGTCAACTGGGAAGCTCTAGAAAGAGCTGTAGAGGTAAACCCTAGGGGCTTTGAGGAGCTCCTACTGATAGAGGGTATGGGTCCCCTCACCATAAGGGGCTTGGCGCTGATAGCTGAGCTAATATTCGGGGCTAAGCTGAGCTGGAGAGATCCAGTTAAGTACTCCTTCGCCTTCGGAGGCAAGGATGGAGTCCCCTACCCCGTTAACGTCAAGGCCATGGATGAAGCCATAAGGTTCCTGTCAGATGCAGTCGACAAGGCTAAGGTCGACAGCCAAGAGAAGCTCGCAGCGCTTAGGAGGCTAGGCGGCATGATGAAGCGGGTTACAGGGGAGTAGAGTAACGTAGTCAAGCTTAAAAGGGAGTTGATAACGGAGTTATAATGGCTGGAAGCACCTGATGAGAGGTCTTAACCTTGAGCGAGAGGGTGTTAACCGTAATACCCATCTTGACTCCAGAGCACCCAGCTCTAAGTAAGCTCTACCTGCTAGTCGTGACCACCAGCAGGGTTATGGGGCTCTACGCTGGTGGACTGCTGACGGGCTTCGACAAGGTCATGATGCTCTTCGAGGCCTTGGGAAGCGCATCGGTGAGCATCTACCCCTTCTCGCCTAGAGCTGTAGCCTCAGCTTCAAGTAGCATACCACTGGACGAGCCCATCATGGGTGAGGAGGCTGAGGTGGACATAGAGGAGCTCGAGCGGATACTCACGAGTAGAAGGAGCAACTTCTCGTTTAGCTTGGAGGAGCTCGACGAGATTAAGGTTGAGCCTAGAAGAGGTACAGACACCTTCCACAAGCTGACCATTAGGGCTAGGGGTAAGAGCAAGAAGTTCCTCGTGAACTTGAACGCCGTGAAAAAGGTTGAAGGCATCCTGAGGAGCGCCTTAAAGGACAAGGTCAAGATCATCGAGTAGACGTGTCCTCAGCTTGAGCACCAGCTTGAGAAGCCAGCTTCTTAAGCGTCTCACAAGCCTCTTGGACGTGAGACTCAGCTTCACTTAGGCTTGAGGCTCTACAGGACACCTCAACCTCCAAGTACATCTCCGGCTCCCTCTTAGGGTGAGATTTAACGTAGACAGCTCTGTGAAGCCTCATGACCTCATCAATTATGGGTGCGAGGCTGGACTCCTCTAGCCCCTTAATCCTGACAACCCTAAACGTGTAGGCAGCCTCCTTGACGAGTTGTGCTAGCAGGGGCTCCACGTGGAGCTCGAACATGGCCTTCATCTCAGATGGGACTCCTGGCAGAGCCACGACTATTGTCCCGTCGACGTCCAGCATGGCTCCTGGAGCTGTGCCAAGAGGGTTGTAGAGGGGTTTGGAGCCCCTTGGGAGCCTAGCCATCTTAAACCTAGGCGGCGTGACCTCGCCTCCATACTTCTCCTCAACCATCCTCAGCGCTTCGAGGTTCACTTCGAGAGGTACACCGACTGCGACAGATAGTGATTCTAGGGTTCTATCGTCGAATGTGGGGCCTAAGCCACCGGTCAAAACTATTAGTTTAGGCCTCCTAGCCAGGGCCTCAGCTATGACCCTGCTGCTATCAGTTATGTCGTCCCCGACGGCTGTAACCCTCTTCACTACGCCGCCAAGCCTAGTGACTCTATCAGCTATCCAAGAGGCATTTGTATTTACAACTCTACCAGTCAGAAGCTCGTTGCCCACAGATATGACTTCGACTACCAGCTGCTCGGCCATGGCTTAAGGCACCAGCTCAACCTCACATGGGCATGTAGTCCTCAGGCTTCGGTATCACCTTGGGCAGGCCCTTCCTCTCCCTAATCTTGAGTACTAGGTCTGTAAGCATGGACTCAGGAACCGGCTGCCACCCCTTAAACTCAGTAGCCCAGAAAGCTCTTCCAGCAGTCGCGCTCCTAATCTCATTCGCCAAGTTGAAGGTCTCAGCTACCGGTATCTCGCCCTTCAAGACCATGAGCATCTCCTGGCCCTCCAAGCTGTTTATCTTGCCCCTATGAGTCATCAGAACCCTCGTGAGCCCAGATATGTAGTCAGCTGGGCACTTAGCCTCAATCTTCAGTATGGGCTCAAGAAGAGTAGGCCTAGCGGAAAGGAAGCCCGCGAATATGGAGTCCCTCAGTGCAGGCATTATCTGAGCTGGTCCTCTGTGAGCTGGGTCCTCGTGAACCATTGCGTCGACTAGCTTAACCTTAACGCCTCTACAAGGCTCGTGGCATAAGGGGCCTTCAGCCAGAGCCCATCTGAAGCCTGAGATCAAGGTGTCCTTGATGTCCCTCAAGTACTGGACGCCCTTCGTGACGTCGACGAACACGTTCATGTACTCATCTATGGCCCAGATGCCCCTAGCCTCATCAGTGTCCCAGCCAGCCTCATCCCTAAGTATCTTAGCCCTCTCACGCCAGTCCTGGTCGTCGTAAACCCTGCCAGCCTCGAGAAGCCTGAGGGTATCTTGGTTTAGAGGCTCAACAACCACGTAAACCCTGTTATGCTTATTGGGAGACTTGCCCTCAAAGGGTCCAGCGCTCCTCCTAATACTCTCCCTGTAGACGACTATTGGAGGTGAAGTCACAACCTCAATGCCACTCCTCTGCTTCAAGTCCCACAGGGCAATCTCCAAGTGGAGTTGACCCATACCGGCAAGCAGGTACTCACCAGTCTCCTCGTTGATCTTCACGTGGAGGGTCGGATCCTCAATAGCCATCTTCCTAAGCACATCAACGAGCTTAGGTAAGTCACTGCTCCTCTTAGGCTCAATGGCG
>QMSN01000011.1 GCA_003650865.1 Thermoprotei archaeon | reverse complement strand
TAACCTTGGTGTTTTGCGAAGCCCGAAAACTCATGCCGCATCGCGTAAGGACTCCAGCGTCTATAGCCTATGTAGTGGCCATTATAGCCGGGGCGGTAGCTTACCTCTCACTAAAGGGGGTTGGGATAAGTTTGAGGTACCTGTCAGCGGCTTTTCCGTGGATCAGGTCAACAGACCCTCTTGTTGTGTCCGTGGCGGAGCACTCCATGACTACTTGGTCTCACTTCTTCTTACAGTTTGGCTTCATACTTGTGCTGGGAGTGGCAGGGCTATACTTCTTAGTTCAGAGGCTTAATGACGTAGACGTGCTCTTCGTACTTCTCGGCCTCCTCACAGCCTATGTAGCGACCAACATGGTTAGGCTCAACCTGCTCTTAGCACCGGTGTTCTCGCTCTTAGCAGGGGTTGCTTGTTCAAGAGTTACGGGGCAGCTCTTGAAGCACTTCTCCCTCTCTAAGCAAGAAGGGAGGAAGAGGGCCCTTAAGATACCGAGGTCGCACGTCGTGCTAGGCTTGTTCGCAGTCCTCATAGTACTAACTCCGGCGGTAACGGGTTTTTCGACCATAGACCCCAGAACGGGGTTGCCGACGAACTTAGCCTATGCGGATAGCCCTATACTAATGTCGCGAGACTGGCTCTCAGCTTTAGAATGGATGAGAGAAAACTTGCCTGAAGATGCTGTCGTAGCATCATGGTGGGACCACGGCTACTGGATAGCAATAGTCGGCAACAGAACCTCTGTCTGTGACAATTCGACATTTAATGGTACACAGATAAGGCTCATAGCGCGAGCCTTCTTGTCGAATGAAACCGAGGCTCTCAAGATATTCAAGCAGCTCGGTGTGACTCATGTGGTCGTCCACGGAATATTCTACGACTTAGGCTCGAGGATTCTGGGCATCCCCATGTGGATTTCTTGGGGTCACGACTATGTGGCGATAAGCTACTCCGCTATGGCCAGCATAGCCGGCTTCAACGTTGATGACTACATAGAGCTAGACAACTTCGGCTTGCTATCACAGTGGGTTCCAGTGCCAAGAGGACCTAAAGCGGCTGAAACTACGCTCTATAGGCTCATCTATAACCCTGTGGGCAACAGGTTCCTCTTCCTCAAAGAACTCAATGTGACTGTGACTGAGGAGGGATACTTAAGGATTATGGGGTACGAGTTGCTCAACATACCTCCACCCGAGCACTTCAAACTGGTTTACGCGAGCGAGCCCAACCAATATGTCATGATATATGAGGTGCTCTACGAGGACTAAGCCTCCATGGATCTCCTCGTTTTAAGCCTATAGAGGGCATAGCGATCTTGAGGTGAGTAGCGAGGTGGATGAGGACTTTTAAGGGCCCCTCCACAGTAAGGGCACCTGTCATGTTTAAGAGTGTACTTACCACACTTTATGCATCGCATTAACAACCCTTTCACGAGAATGACCTCACTTCTTAGCTTCTTCCAGTATCTTGCCTTGTCCTCCCTCCTTAGCTATGACGCTTAGCGCGACATCAGCTACCTCCCTTAAAATGCCCTTTAACTTCTTGTAGTCCTCCGCCACAGCGTCAATGCGGTACTTGGGCGACCCATCAGCATATATCTTAACTTGATATCCCTTCTCCTTAGCGTAGTTTAATGCCTCCACAAGAGCTCTTTTGATGGCATCAACGCCATTGGGCTTAAAGCACCTCAGCTCCAGTACTGTTGATAGCTTGACGAGAGGTATCTCTATGTGCTCTTTGACGAGATCCATAATCACTGTCAGCCAAGGCTCTTTAACCCCAGCAGTTGAGAGTGCTTTAACTCCTCTTCGAGCAGCCTCCTCAAACCCCGCATATATCTCTCCATAGTAGTCCTCGAGCTTCCACCCCACTTCATTGTAGGCGTCATCTAAAGTCTTACCAAGCTTCTTGGCTGCAAAGTCCAGCAAGACCTCAGCCTTCTTCGCTCTTTTCCATTCCAGAATTTTCCGTTCTTTCTCCACGTTAGCAACTCTCTTCAAGGACAGGTCTATGTGTCCTCTAGCCGGATTAACCCTTATGACCTTAAAAGCTGCCTTCTGACCTTCACGCAAGAAGTCCCTTATATTGTGAAACCAAGAGGAGGATATTTCGTTGAGGGGGACGTAGGCCTTCTTACCTCCATACTCGTCAAGGGTTATATAGGCACCTTTATCGAATACTTGGACTACAGTTCCTATAACTATTTCACCATAAGAAGGCCACTCTCTTCTCTTCTTAACCATGACTCACCATGCTCCTAGCGGCTTGGACCTATCCAAACTCACTTACCTTCTTAGCATCTATCTTAGCTTTTCCGCCAGTGGGTGTTGCTAGAAGTCTACCGCATACGAGGCAGTGAACATACGTTGAGGCGTGGCTAAAGATGATCTGAGTATTGCCGCAGTCGGGGCACCTAACGGTGTAGAACTTGGATTTGGGCATGGGGACAAGCTCTTTTCTCTTCTTCACGACGACCACCACTATCCTTTAACGACTTCGACAAGCTCCAGCTTCTTAAGCCTAATACCCTTTCTGTGCATGGTGTATCCACACTTCCTGCATGTAAGCTTCAAAGTCTGCTTCTTGGTCTCCTTGGCAAATCTCTTCTGCTCAGGCTTCCTCTTACTGCCATAACCCTTCTTCTTCCTAGCGTACCTCCTCTCGCCTTGTGCTAGTGTACGCCTCTTGCCAGCTTTATAGAGCGTTACGGTGTGTGGCGTGTGTGCTTTGCACTTGGGGCAATACGTGTTCACGACCTTCGGCACCTTCATGACTCTCACCTTCTAACCTTAACCTCCTCTGCGAAGCCTAGGCTGATGAGCAGTTTCCCCGCTCTCTTATTTATAAACATTACATCTTCCTGCTCCAAGTTGTCCACCTTAACCTTCTTCAGCAGCTCGTCAGGAGGTCTACGCGTAACTAATAGAGCCACTTTACCCTCTTCATCCTCTATTTCCTCCCCTCTCTCAGCTTCAAGGAATCCTTCAAACGCCAATTCAAAGGATTCCCTAAGTTTAGCTGCTAAAACTGCTTCTTCAGGCGGTAGCGCATTAATTATTGAGTTTTCTCTCTTAATTAGGCTCTTAGCGACTTTCTCCATTCTTAGGTCCTTGATGGCTTTAAGCATTGACTCTATGAGCTCGGCCTCCTTCTCCCACACTTCACGTTGAACGTCATTGCCCTCGTGGAGAGCTCTCAATCTGAGGGAGTTTATGTAGCTCATCGCCGAGTCGTAGAGGTCTTTAGGTACCTCCTGAAGCTTGCTTGATGAAACCTCTCTAATCCACGTTTTCACGAGGCGCCTTAGCATGCTCTTACACCTCCCTTAACTATGGTGGCATTGCCGGAGCAAATGAGGTATACAGCTAGACCAGCTGGTATCTCGACGACCTCGTTTCTGAAAGGCCCCCAGACGTCATCTAAGAAGCGAATTTCGGGCATCTCATGCACTCTAACCTTGACGTAGCCCTTCTTGAAGGCTACTGCCTGACGTAGTGGATCGAAGGTTTCCAGCTCTTTAACACTCAGCTTAGTCACTATTAGCCCGCTACCTCCATGCAACGAGCCGGGCATTCTTATAAGCCTCTTGATGTCAGTTGTAACCCTCTCATCAACTTCACATCGCTTCTCCTGTACGGCTTTGTCAACGAGGACCTTCCACATCTTACGAAGCCCCGAGGGTAATGCTTGGAAATCTTCAGCTCTCTCAAGGCTTGACGTTAGGAGCTCTACCCCCTCTCTGAACTTTTTGGTTGCTTTAAGCCCTAGGCTTGAGGCCAACTCATCAATACTTCTGCCCGATAGAATTTCGTAGACTCCTCGTGACACCCTTCCAAACCACCCAGGTGCTGTAAGGGGAGGTATCAAAACTCTTCCCCTTCCTTCGGCTATGGCTAACCCTACGCCCTTAACGTAGTCCACTATTTCTCTTCTCGCTCGCTGGTCAAGTTCTTTAACAACGTCGCTTTCAACATGGACGTGGAACCCGCGCCTCCCTGAGAAGGCTACTGTGATTTCAGATGTCGAGAAACCGAAGTCCGCTATGAGGAAGTCCTCAATAAGCTTCATAGCCTCCTCCTTCGCTACCAGTAGGCACTCATCGCAAAACCAAGTCTTCACCTCTATTCTCTTGCTTGAACAATTAGGGCACTCCTCGGGGGGCATACCCCTCCCCGCAAATCCGCAGTTTAGGCAAGTCCATGTATCGTGCTTCTCCTTACAGGGGGTTGGTATGTGATCGACGTCTATGTCGAATATCAGATCAGCTCCAAGCCACTCCTTAGAGTCCATGTCGGGTGCATCAGGGTTTAGGTAGTAAGCTGATGAGTAGAATACGTGAAGAGGCGCGTTTCTCCTCAAGAACTCCTTTACCTCACTCCACTCACTAAAAGACTTATGGCGTACCATCTCTCCCTCCTTCGTCATCATGAAGGCGAACTCCCTCTTCTCAAAGTCCTTAGGCGGCTTCTCATTCCACTTCTCGTAGTAACTTCTGAATAGCCTCTTCAGAAAGGCCTCATCAGCTGACAGCGTTTTTGCCCTTGCCACCATGCTGAATCCTCCTGAGCTTCAGCTTGTAGTACGCTAAGGGATGCCTAACCTTTGAGCACACGTCGTCAGGTGAGACGCATAGACCAAAGGTTCTTAGCGTTGCGCAGCTAGGTGGTACATACTTAGTCCTAGAACCTATTTCGCCAGCCACATGCCTTAAGTGGTATAGGGTCTTAGCTTCGTCGAAATCGGGCAGCCTCCTAAATACCTCCAGAACTTCTTCAGGCCTCTTGCCTATCGATATGAGGAATGTGGCTAGCGTGAACCTAGCCATGTGAGGTATGTTCTTCCCCTCTTCAGCGTCCTTGAGAAGTTGAGCTATACAGGGGGGAAGTGCTGATGGCCTGAACTCGCTTACCTCATAGTTGATGTCAGCCTTAGGCAGTGCGCTTAAAACTTCGTTTCGAACCATGTCCACTGTGGGTTTTAGGAATCCCGGTACGGTTGAGAGGTCAAGCTCCTCTATCCTCTTTAATATCTTTGACCTAAAAGCTTCAGCTATAAGCCTCGCAAGCTCCCTCTTGCTGACCTCAACGTAGCCATATCTCAGTGACCTATTGACAAGCTTCCAGTAGGGATCGAGGAGTGCCGGGGCAACCTCAAGGTAATTGTTAAACTTAAGCTTCAACTTCCCGCCGTCCTCTAGAACCTCCCAATCAAACCCATCTCTAGCCAAGGCCACGACCTTCGACGAACTCTCGGAAAGCATGTTTAGGAAAACTCTGTTCTTCTCTGCTTCAGCGTAGAGGTTGAAGAGTCTTGAGTCTCCTACAGCTTTTACTATGAGTAGCGCTAGAGGATATGATAACACCTCGACATCCAAATCCTCTCTAAAGAAGGAGGTGGACTTGACGTAGACTGCTTCCCTTATACGCTCAACGCTTCTCTTTAAGACGTCAGAGCCGGGTGAGGCTATGACTTCAAGTCCAAGTCGTTGATCAAAATCCTCCACTAACTTAGAGGCCAATTTAATAAAAGGGTATTTGGCTGCATCGACTTTAGAGAACATCATGGTTCAGGCGTTACTCCTCTATTCTTGGCGCTAAGAAGTACTTTATGGTACCTCCTCCCGGTATGGGGAACGTCAAACTTAGAGGCATCGCTGTCGAGAACTCTAAGGTTGCCACTTCAGCTGCTTTGTTGGCTTTCAGCATGTCCATTAAGTACTCTATCGTGTAAGAGGCTGCAGAGTTCTCTTTAACCTCAAGCTCTATGAGAGCCCCTGTCTCCGTCGTTAGTGTAGCCTCAGCCTCGCCCTTATCGCTTTGCCCCCTAACTATGAGGGCATCGCTCCTAGCCTCTAGCCTCACGTAGTCGCTTACAAGCTCTACATCTTTTAAAGCGTCCTCAAGCAGGTCTGCTATAACAGTAGCTTTTGCGTTGAACGATAAGGATGGCGCGGGTAACTCCTCGTACTCCACGTCTATTAATGGGAGGGCGAAGCTCCTCGTCGCCTTGCCTTTAAAGGTTATCTTGAGCCTAGCTGAGCTAGGCGGCACTTCGAGCTCTATCTTCTCTTTTGCTGAGCCCCTCTTTACGACCTTCTTGAGCTCGTCGAAGTTAACGCCTATGGTGACCTCACCCTCACAAGCGTACTCCTCGAAGGCGTCTCTAGGCATCTCGAAGTCTATCATCGCTATCTTCGACGGATCCATAGCCCTAAGCCTCAGCCCATCCTCCCCCGCCTTAATGGTACCCTCATCGATGAGAGAGGACAGCGCATCCACAATCCTATACCAAAGCCTAGCGTCTCTAAACACCGCCTTAAACATGAATATTCCTCCCCAGCTCAGAATTATAGAGGCTGAGATAAGCTTTAACACTAACGGTACTTGCTGAGCGAACTCGTTAATGATATTCTCTCCAAGTCTTACCGCACCTAACGCATCGGTAGAACCTCGTCATGCCCTCGTCAGCCCTCCTCGTCTGAACCATCCAGTAGTAGGCCTCGTTGTAACCACACTCCGGGCAGGTTGCCGCCACCTTAGGTAGAGACTTGTAAGCGCTACCCTCCTCGACCACTACGACTTTCTCCTTCTGACTGTGAGGTATGGCCTCGCTTTTTACGAGGCTTCTACCTTCTTCCATGTATCCACAGCGCTTGCAGACCCACACCCTCTTGCCGCCGCTTCTCTGGACAACCATCATGCTACCACACTTGGGGCATAGCGGCAACAAGATGCCATCACCCTTGGAGCCCTTTGACTAGGGATGACTCGATTATCTCGTTTAAGATGAGCCTTGCTACTCTTAAAGCTTCTGGAATATTGCTACATGAACACAAGCCTTTAAGGTTGACCTTATCGCTTAGAGCCTCATCAACCTCTTCGTCGCGCATCACCACCAACGGCACACCTAACCTTTCACGTAAGTTCTCCAGGCTGCTCGTGCCCTGCCAAAGATCATAGTCGACTACGAGCACCCTTGCTTGACCTAGGTATTTGCTGTCAAGTATTGACTTCACGGGGTCTAACTTGGAGTTCGTACTTACATCGACCTCTAGGCCTTCAAACCATAGAGCTCCTCTGTAGATAACCTTAACCAAGATATTCTTACCACCTGTAAGCCCCATGACCCTCCTTTCTCTTTTAGAGCTCACGATTAGAACCTCAGCTCTTGAAGGCTTCGCTAAACGTCCTCTTAAACTCCTCGAGCTTGCTTATCATCGCCTTTGTAGCTCTCTTCAGGGCTTCTTCAGGTTTAACCCCAGTGGTTCTAACGTAGAACACGGGGTTTGAGACCAAGGGGTGGTCGACCTTATAAGCCGCGAACTCCACATCTTCATCTTCTAACAGAGTCTCCCTTAACAGGTTGCAGAAGGTATGTCCTTCACCTATAATTTCAAACCTCATGCTTCTATCATCCTTCTCCAACACCCTTATCTTCATAGCTATCATCCTACTACAACTTGAAGTTGACGGAGTACTTAGTCGATATCTTTCTTTCCTCTCGAATCTTACATGCTGGACAATAAAGCTTTCTATCCTTAATCACCATGGCGTTGTGACATTGAGGACAAAACGCCAATAAGACCCCTAAGTCCTTCTCTTTGATGGATAGTTGAAATGGAGGTTTGTTATTTATTATCCTAGCCCTTATTATGTCCATGACTCTCACAGCGCTCAAAATAGACTCCGTAAACCTATTGCTCACCTGGCTTACATGGAGGATGCCGTGAAAGGGCACATTGAAGATTACACCCTTATTCTCCATTTTCCTTATTAGCACTAAGGCCACGTCCTTCTTTAAGCTGTGAACATCTCCTATAACTACATCGCCTCTCCCTGGAATTAGCTCCTCCCTTATCATGGGCTTGACGTAAACCTTCCTTTCATCGACGTCTAATATAGCTCTCCCTATTCTAAGAGACCTTATCTTGTCCCCATCTACGTAGGTTCCCTCTCCTGCTAAGAACTCCTCTATGACTCCTATGACCTCTCCTGGCACCACGACGTCCTTAAGCAATTTTTCGTTCACGTCCCCCACCTAGCTCTTACGACTCGATATAGATCCACTTTCACCTTGTACGCCCTCTTGATGTGAAACCCGTAGGTAGGCCTTATCGTTATCTCAAGGGGGATTACCTTATCTATTTCTCCTCCCAAACTCTTAACATACTCACGTATAAACTTACGGCTTTTCTCGCTATACTTATGTAAGCTATATACAACAGGGGCTATCTCAAGGGCTGCCTCTATGAATGGTCTATCAGCCTTAGCTCTCCTAACGCCGTAGGGAGGGTTTTGAATCACTACATCAGCCTTAAGGTTGACATGGGGCACGAAGCCTCTTATCCAAGCGGTTCGGTGTTCAACCTTTAACTCCTTGGCGCATCGAGACGCCACTCTCAAAGCTACTTCATCTACATCCACTCCCACAGCTAGGCTTGCACCTAGAAGCGCTGAGCCTATGGTGAGCCTTCCAGTTCCACAACCCAAGTCAACCACGACTTTGCCACTAACATCGCTAAACGATGTTTCTATAATCCAGAGTAGGTCGCTTACCTCTTCACTAGACAGTGTGTACTGCTCCAGCCTAACGTTAGGCGTCGGGTGCTCCTCAACCTTAGACAGCAGTATAGCGAGGTGCTTTCTCGTTAAACTCCCAATCACAGAGAGCCCACTCCTCAAGCTTCAAGTGTCCAGTAAGTATCATGACTTCTCTCACGGTGAGCAGGGGCTTCCTAAACCTCTCGTAGTCATCTATCGGTATGCGAGGACATGCGGTTATCACAAAGGCATCGAGATCTACGAAGTTCTCTAAGGTTTCAGGTGTCACTTCGCGTACCGTGAGTAATAGGGCCTCGTAGCCCTTGGCTTTAAGCGAGTCCCTGATCATCTTGGCTGAGGACATATGTCTCTGCCGCCACTTGCACCCGACAACTACACCGAAGCTCTTAAGATCCATGCACTTGGCTACAGTATACAACCTTGAGGCCTTAACCTTTCTAGCTTCTTCATCTATTATGTAGGCACCACCCCTGTAGGGGTCACAGGCTATGACTGGTTTATCCACCATAAGCCTTAACCCTAAGGCGTGGAACAACCCTCCCCCCAAGTGAATGAAGGCGTCAACCCTATCCGATATGGCTGTAGCTGTTGAGTAATCGCAGCCTAGGACTTGTCCATCGTAGAAGGCTCTCCCACAAGCTCTTCCAACATAAGCCTCATAACCCCTACTCCTCAAGTAGCTAACAGCTCTAGGCAAGCTATGGACGTGTTGAACTGTTGCTGTTAACCCCACAGCTTTCGCGTTAAGCTCCGATAATAGGCTGATAGCCTTTTCGAGGGGGTTAATTACGTCGAGATTGCTGAAGCCCTCTACGAAGAGGATGTTTACCCCCACTCTCTCAGCGTAACTGTAAGCCTCTGGGAAGGGTGCATGACCGAAGTGAATTAAGCAGTCAGCTCCAATGCTTAAAGCCTCGTCAAACGCTACGTCACAAGCGCCATAGCAGCTGTCACCTGAAACTACGAGCTCTACCTCTCTAAGCTTGCTGCTTACTTCATCAGTCACCTGCTTCGAGTATTGCTTTAAGCCATCTGCAAACTGCATTAGAACCCTCTTAGCCCTCCTTCTCTTGATGAAGCCTACAACCTCTCCAATCCTAAAGTCGTATAGCTCCACAAGGGGTTAAAGCTCAGCCCTCAAATAAGTTTAAACGTCGCTGAGGCTATGGGAAAGTGAGCTAAATGCTGGGCAAACTGGGTGTATCTCTAAGAGAGGCCATAAAGAAATTTCTTGGGAGACCTGTAGCGGATGAGCTGGCGGTCAAGGAGCTCATTAAGGATGTCCAGAGGGCTCTCTTGCTAGCCGACGTCAATGTGGGATTGGTCCTCGACATATCAGAGAAAATCGAGGAGAGAGCGCTCAAGGAGAAGGTGCCTTCAGGTCTGACTAGGAGGGATGTAACTCTAAAGGTTCTCTACGAGGTTCTAGTGGAGGTTCTAGGTGGGGAGAGGCCTCCAAGAATATTATACCCAACCAATAAGCCCATCGTAATTATGCTCGTTGGAATTCAAGGCTCAGGGAAGACTACGACTGCTGCTAAGCTAGCGCTATTCTACAAGAAGAAGGGCTTTCGCCCCGGCCTTGTGTGCGCTGACACATTTAGGCCTGGAGCTTACGACCAGCTAAAACAGCTCTCCCTCAAGATAGGGGTGCCTATATTCGGTGGCGTTGATGGAAGCCCCGTGGACATAGCTGAGAGGGGTATCAAGGAGCTGAAGAGCTCCGGCTGTAACGTCATCATAATAGACACTGCGGGTAGACATAAGAGCGAGTCGTCGCTCATGGAGGAGATGAAGCTGATAGCGGAGAAGATAAGGCCTAACGAGATAATGCTCGTCATAGACGCCACGATAGGACAGCAAGCCAAAGTTCAGGCAGAGGCCTTCAACAACACCACTAAGATAGGTTCGATAATAGTGACTAAGCTTGATGGAGCAGCTAAAGGCGGTGGAGCCCTATCAGCTGTTGCTGCAACAGGAGCTCAAATAAAGTTCATAGGTGTAGGCGAAAAAGTGGATGAGTTCGAGGTGTTTAATCCACCTAGCTTCGTGAGCCGCCTTTTAGGCATGGGCGACTTAAAGTTGCTTGCAGAAAAGGTCAAAGAGGCCTCATTGAGGGAGGAAGCGATCAAGAGCGCTCTAGCCGGAAGGCTAACACTTAAGGACATGGTGTCACAGATAGAAGGATTGAAGAAGCTAGGTCCTCTAAGAAAGATTCTCGACATGATTCCAGGCCTAGGCTTAAATCTACCTGAGGAAATAGCTGACGTGGCGCAGGAGAAGCTGGAGAAATGGACGGTCATAGTTAAGTCCATGACTGAGGAGGAACTTGAGAGACCTGAAATCATAACTAGGTCCAGAATTAGGAGGATAGCTAAGGGAAGCGGCGTCAAACCTAGAGACGTGAAGGAGCTCCTTGACTCCTACGAGGCCATGAAGAAGATGATGAAGACGCTCATGAGGAAACACAAGAAGGGGCGCCTCCCCTTCCCTCTAAAACTTTGAAGTGGGGGAGAATGCAGAAGCCATGGAGAACCTCAGCGGCATCATACTTGCCAAATCTATCGAGCTCCTCGAGAAAGCTTCTCTTTGCGATAGGTGTCTAGGTAGGTTCTTCGCTAGGTTGGGCTTCTCCCTCACAAATAAGGTGAGGGGGGAATCGCTGAAGACATTACTCTGTATGAAGTCCTCGATCCTCATAGAGAGAGGGGCTGAAGAGGAGGGCTTGAGGATCCTCTCTCTACTTGCTAGGACTGGCTTTAAGCCAGCGGTAGAACACCTAGCTAAGCTCGGCATAGAGCCTCCAACCATAACGCCTTGTGAGGTGTGTAGAGGCATATTGGACAACGAGTTGAGAGTGCTAGTAGACAAGGCCTTAGAGATGCTATCAAGTTATGAGTACACGACTTTCTTAGTGGGATGTAAAGTTCCAGGAGCTATTGTGGAGAAAGAGGACTCGCTGAGGTCCCTTGTGGGCGTCGAGTGGAGCGAGTCCATAAAGAGGGAGATAAATAGGGAGGCTGGCACGATCATAGCCTCCAAGACGGGCAAGAATGCCAGCTTCCAAAACCCAGACCTGCTCGTTGTCCTAAACTTTCACGACATGAGCGTCGACGTGAAGTCGTCGCCCATATTCATCTACGGCCGATATAGGAAGCTTGTAAGAGGGATACCGCAATCAAAGTGGATATGTCCTAAATGTAGAGGGTTGGGATGTGAAGAGTGCGGTGGGTCGGGGAAGAAGTACCCGACATCTGTTGAAGAGCTCGTGACGGAGCCTATACTCCAAGCATTTAGAGGGGTTAAAGCGAAGTTTCATGGGGCGGGGCGAGAAGACATAGATGTCAGGGTTTTAGGTCCTGGCAGGCCCTTCGTTGTAGAGGTTGTAGAGCCTAGGGTTAGGAGCGTGGACCTAGAGGAACTTCAAGAAGTGATGAATGACAGGAGTAGAGGGCTTGTTGAAGTTGAGGGATTAACCTACACGGATAGATCCATGATAGGCTTATTAAAGCTTTCAGCGAAGGTCAAGGAAAAGACGTACTACGCAGTGGTCAAAGCAAGCAGTCCAGTGCCACTAGACAAGCTTAAAGAGCTTGAGGCTTTCTTTAGTGGCACAACAATAAGGCAGAGAACACCAATTAGGGTTCTGCATAGGCGAGCTGACAAGCTTAGGTTGAAGAAAGTCTATGAGGTGAAGGTGGAGCCTCTTGACAGTGATAAATTTAAGGCGTTAATTCGATGTCAGGGAGGCCTCTACATCAAGGAGCTTGTTAATGGAGATAACGGCAGGACTACGCCGAGCTTCCAGGAGTATTTAGGGGTTGATCTTCAAGTGTTGGAGCTGGACGTTATTGACGTGCAGGAGTGAGCTGAATGGGCTTGATGTGCTCGGGCGTGGTTATGATGATCTTGCGCTTGTCTCCTAAGTACGTCTCAATGATGTAAGCTTGCCCTCTTCTACCTATTATCACGCCTGTGAGACCTTGATAGCGCCTATGAGGAGCGGTCTCTATGAAAGTGGAGTCTATGTCGAAGCATACTCTATCACCAACTTTGTACTCTATCATTAGGTAGCTGAGCCCCTTCAACCCCCTCTTCCTAGGATGCTTTGAAAGCAAACTCCTACCTCTACTTCTAAGTCCCTTAGACCTCCTCATACGCCAACACCAGCTTTGCATTAGACGTGCAGTCAGCTCGTCCTTAAACCTTACGCTTAAAGCAGTACTCTTAGATATAAATATATTAGCCTAAAGGAATTACTCATATTTAGTGTACAAGGTGGAGAGGGTTTCTAAGCTATGAAGATCCTTAAGCTCAAAGAGGTAACGCTACCCACCGTGAAGGAGTTGCTGGAGGAGAGGCAGCAACGTGCACCACTTGAGCCTTACCAGTCGTCAGCTTTACATCACGCTTCTAGATTTGCGAAGTTACCTC
>QMSN01000010.1 GCA_003650865.1 Thermoprotei archaeon | reverse complement strand
TAAGACGTGGATTGAAGAGGAGAAGTCTGAAGACGTCCACTACGACATAACGAGAATAGACGATGTCTATGGAACATCGATAAGTGAGGAAGAGCTTGAAGCGATAGTTGTAAGTGAAGAGACCCTCTACAGGGCTCTCGAGATAAATAGGATTAGAGTCGAGAAGGGGTTAAGGCCTCTCGTGATAGTGGTGGTCCCAATGGTCTTGGCCTATGACGGCAAGCCCATATCGTCAAGCAGGATAAGGAGAGGAGAAATCAATGAAGAGGGCGAGCCCATAACACGCCATTCATAGTAAGCCTAGTATCTCTCTAGCTTTGTCTACGTTCATGGACCTCTTGCGTTGATGCTCCTTTATAAAGGATGTGACAACTTCAACTGCGAACTCCTTGTCCTCACCGCATAATATCTCGCCATTCTTACACTTCAAGTATATGTCTAGGAGCTTGTCGTCGTCTTCTATGAAGAAGAACTTGTAGAGCTCATATATCGGGCACTTCTCCGGTTCACCGCCGAGTCGCCTCTGCTCTTTAGCAGTTGCTCTACCACCTGTGAAGGCGTTCCTTAACTTGTACTCTATGCTCTCGATGTCCTCAGTCAATGTGAAGTAGCTCATGGGGTTTCTCTTACTCATCTTGGGGCTCCCATCGAGTCCCCTTATTATCTTGTGGTAAGTCGCTGAGGGGGGTATAAAGCCAAATTTCTCTCTGAACTTATGAGCTAAGTCGCGACAGAGCCTTATGTGAGGATCCTGATCCACACCCACGGGAACTACTGTAGGCTTTGGACCTCCAAACTCCTTGAGCTGTGGTAGTAGTATATCTCCAGCTTGAATAAGGGCTGACATGTATAGACCCATGTGCCTCACGCCGTATATAGCCTCGATCGTCGCTAGGGTCACGCCTCTAGCAAAGATAAAGGCTAAGTCCTTAACTAAGTTCTCCTTAGACTGCCTGTAAATGTACGCCCTCGATGGATCTAAGCCGAGGGCCAAGGCGTCTATGAGGTTATCGAGAGCTATTCTCTCGCTCTCCTCAAAGGGTATGCCGTTGTCCTCGTAGGCCTCTATATCCGCTATGCAGTAGAAGGCCGTGGCTCCTAACTTTTGAAAGAACACTATCTCTCTCAACGTCAATATAGTGCCTACATGTAGAGGCCCCGTGGGCTTTATACCGCTCATAACAGCAAAACTCTGCTTCTTAACCACTGCCTCGACTATCCTCTCAAAGTCCCGATGCCCAAATATTATCCCCCTACGGATGAAGGAAGGCCTCTCGGGGATTAAGTCCACAAGCCTATCTATTCTCTGAATACCAAACTCCTCGAAGAGCTTCTCGTAGCTCTCTATGGATGTGGAGCCCCAGGGATCGATGACACCGATGTCCCTGTTCTTCAACCTTAACCACCAGCCTGCTTACACTTCTGGAGCGAAAAGTAAAAACTTCCTTATAGCACTTGTCTCTTTCAAAGCGCTTCGCGGTGCCAACTCATGAAGACCACGAGCTTAGAACTCTCTGAGGGAGAAGTTAAAGTCTTAAGGTGCCTGAAGGAAGCTGGGAAGAGCCTAGATGTCGAGGAGATCTCGCGCCTCACGGGTCTAACCTTAAGCTCAGTCATGTCCTACGTGGAGAGCTTACACCTAAAGGGGATGGTGTCGCTCAAGGTCGTCGAGGAGGATTACGTAGAACTTACGGATGAAGGTAAGAGGTATGCCTTTGAGGGATTGCCTGAAAGGAGGCTTTTAAACGCCTTAAGGGTTACGGGCAGGAGGGCTTTGAGAGACGTAAAGAGCATAGAGGGTCTAAGGGAGGAAGAAGTTGCACTAGCTTTAGGATGGCTTAGGAGGAAGAATTGGGGTAGGATAGTGGAGGTTAACGGTGAGAGGTTTATAGAGGTATTTGAAGCGCCTAAGTCTGAGCTAGAGGAATACCTTGAGCGTATGGCGAGAACACCTAGGGCTGAGATGAAAACCATACCTAAAGCGGTTCTTGAGGAGATGAAGGCTAGAAGGCTTGTAAACATAGTCTCAATTAAGAGGAGGAGCGTCTCCATAACAGACTTAGGGTTATCCGCTCTAGAGGAGGCGGCTGGGTTAAAGGTCATCAGCGTACTGACGTCTGACATCATCAAGAGTGGGAAGTGGAGAACGGCGTATTTACGTCCCTACAACGTCACAGCTGAGCCTCCAAAAGTGTACCCGGGCAGAAGGCACTTCTACAGCGTGTTCTTAGAGAAAGTTAAGAGGATACTTGTGGAGATGGGCTTCATTGAGGCTGAAGGGCCCTACGTCGAGCTGGAGTTTTGGAACTTCGATGTCCTCTTCCAGGCACAGGATCACCCTGCACGAGAAATACATGACTGTTTCCTGCTACTTAACCCCAGCAGAGGTGAGCTTCCCAGTAGCGACATAGTCGAGAGAGTTAAGGAGGTACACGAGCGCGTCTGGGGCTACAAGTGGAGTAGAGATCAAGCCTCGAGGCTCATATTGAGAAGCCACACGACAGCTGTCTCAGCAAGATTTTTGGCGAAGAGGCCTAAGCCGCCAGTCAAGATGTTCTGCGTGTCAAAGGTGTTTAGGCCGGATGTCATAGACGCAACTCACTTCATAGAGTTCACTCAAGTGGAGGGGATATACGGAGAGCCCGGCGTAAACCTACGGACGTTACTCGGGATACTTCAAGACTTCGCCCAGAGGCTTGGATTTAAAGAGGTTAGGTTTAGGCCCAGCTACTTCCCCTTTACAGAGCCCAGTGTTGAGGGCTCCGTGTATCATCCACAGCTAGGCTGGATAGAGTGTCTTGGTGCAGGTATGTTTAGGCCCGAGGTTCTCAAGAGCCTTGGGATAGACTATCCAGTAGCTGCATGGGGAATAGGAATAGATAGGCTAGCCATGGTGCTCCTAGGGATCTCGGACATCAGAAACTTGTGTTCACGAGACTTGAAGTTCCTCAGAGAAAGAGTTGAGGTGATATAATGCCGACTGTTAACATTAAGCTAAGCGACTTACTAAAGCTCTCAGGATGCTATGTAAGCGCCGCAGAGCTAGCTGAGGTTCTCGAGCAGGTGAAGGTGGAGGTTAAGAGTGTCAGCGGTGACGACGTGGTTGTAGAGATAACATCTGATAGGCCTGACATGTTCTCAGTGGAGGGCATAGCAAGGCAGCTAAGAGCATTCATGAAGCTTCAAAGCGGAGGGTTCGGTTACACGACAGTGAGGTCTCCCCCCGAGTTTAAGGTCTTAGTCGACTCCTCAGTCAAGAAGGTCAGACCCTACGTAATGTGTGGAGCAGTAGTAGGCTGTAACCTCGGGGATGAAGGTTTTAGGCAGCTCATTCAGCTTCAGGAGGTGCTTCACAAGACTCATGGAAGAAATAGGAGGAAGTTTGCCATAGGGATACACAACTTAGATGTAGTGAAACCTCCCATAAACTACGTTGCTAAGCCCTTCAGAGACTTCTCGTTTAAACCCCTAGACTCAGAGGAGGAGATGACGGGCGAAGAAATACTTGAACGTACTAGCAAGGGTGTAGAATACGGCTGGATAATAAAGGGGTCAGGGCTAGCACCACTACTCATAGATGACAAGGGCGATGTGCTCTCAATGCCTCCCATAATAAATGCCGACCTCACAAAAGTAGGCCCAGATACCACTAATATACTGATAGACGTGACTGGGACCAACCTTAAGGCTGTTGAGGAGGCTCTTGTGATATTAGCTACGTCGTTAGCTGAGAGAGGAGGTAAAATCGTACAATTCGTGGTGATTGATGGCGATGATTCAAGGCTTGTACCAAACTTAACTCCTCAACGCATGCGTGTAAGGCTTAAAAGCCTCATAGAGGTTACCGGGCTAGACGTCTCTATGGATGATGCGATAAAATGCCTTAGGAAGGCCGGGCTCGACGCCTATGAGGTCAATGACGAGTTGGAAGTCATAATACCACCTTATAGAGTTGATATCATAGAGGAGGTGGATGTGGCTGAGGAGCTTGCCATAGGCTATGGTTACGCGAACATAAAGCCGCTCATACCACCAGTGACGACAAGAGGTGGAGAACTTGAGATGACCGTTTTCTCCAAGCTTTGCAGAGACTTGATGGTGGGCTTTGGCTACCAAGAAGTCATAAGCTACATGTTCACAAGTGATAAGCAGCTAGACATCGCGCTCGCCCCTAAAGGTAGGGTCAAGGTGTTAAAGCCCGTATCTAGTGACTACACATGCCTGAGGACTAGCTTGATACCTCCACTGCTCAGCTTCTTATCTGAGAATACCCACGTGGAGTACCCTCAAAGGATATTCGAAGTGGGGGACATAGCTCTCTTAGACGAGAAGCCTGAAGTGAAAAGTGTATTCGAGAGAAGAATGGCAGCGCTATACGCTGACCACCGAGTTAGCTATGAAGACATACAGGCAGTACTCTACTCATTCCTCCGAGTATTAGGCGTTAACTTCACGGCCAAGCCCGGACTTGTTGAACTCATGATTAAGGGCAGGTGCGGCATCATAGAGGTAAATGGAGTACAGGTAGGATATCTAGGAGAGGTAAGGCCGGATGTATTGCTAAGCTTTGGGCTTCAGATACCAGTTGCTGCATTTGAGGTAAGCTTGACAAAGCTTCTTGAAGCTAAGGGGAGGAAGCATTAATCGGTGAGGAGGCAGATAATATGATTAGCCGCTGGGCTTCACAAAAACCGCAGCGACGGGGTGAGGTGACCATGATGAGGCCTAAGCGCCTCTGACGTGTGAACCTCCACCTTACCCACCTGCGGTACAAGCCCAGCGGCTTAAGTTAACCTTTATAGGCTATAGCTATAGGATATTTCGAGGTCGCGCCGGCGTTAGCTACCGCGCATCGAGAGTCCCCATGGAGGGGGCATTAAGGCCCGGACAGTGATATCGGGTGGGTCAATGCGCGGAGACAGCCGGCGCGACTTAAATCTACTGAGGTAGTCACTCATGGAGCTCGACGAGAGAGTTAAAGTTGCCATGAGGAATGCTGTTGAGACAGTAACGTTATCAGAGCTCTTTGAGCTTCTCAAGAGGGATGAGGTGAAGGGCTACATAGGTGTTGAGCCCTCAGGTCTATTTCACGTGGGCTGGATCATCTGGGCTAAAAAGCTCAGAGACCTTATGGATGCAGGAGTCAAGATGAAGGTTCTCGAGGCTACGTGGCACGCTTGGGTTAACGACAAGCTCGGCGGCAACTTGGAGACTATACATAGCTGCGCTAAGTACATAGAGCACGTGCTTAAGGCGTTGGGCATAGATAGAGGAGATGTGGAGTACGTGAAGGCTGAGGACTTAGTTAACAGCTCGGAGTACTGGAAGCTTGTCTTAACGATAGCTAAGAGCTTATCTCTAGCTAGGGTTAGGAGAGCTATCACGATAATGGGGAGGAAGGAGAGCGAGAGCATACTTGACTTCTCCAAGCTTATATACCCCTGCATGCAAGTCGCGGACATATTCTACATGGACTTGGACGTGTGCCTTGGCGGTACCGACCAGCGAAAAGCCCACATGCTGGCTAGGGAGATAGCCGAGAAGAAGGGGTGGAAGAAGCCTGTTGCCATACATACACCGCTACTAATAGGCTTAAGGCCTCCAGCTGAGGTGAAGAGCCTCGACGAAGTCGACTTAAAGATGAGTAAGTCAAAGCCTGAGACTTGCATATTTGTCCACGACACGCCTGAGGAGATAGCGAAGAAGATTAATGCAGCCTACTGCCCCATTAGAGTAGTGGAGCTCAACCCCATAATAGAGATATGCAAACACATATTGTTTGCAAACCCCGACTTTAAGCTCTACGTCAGAAGAGAGGAAAAGTATGGAGGAGACGTCTACATAGAGTCATTTAGTGAGCTCGTAAAGCTGTACAGCAAGGGGGGGCTTCACCCTCAAGACTTGAAGCGAGCTGTTTCAGAATCCTTATCGAACATGCTGAGTCCTGTGAGGAGGTACTTCGAGTCCAATGCTGAGGCTAAGAGGCTGCTCGAGACCATGAAGAGGGCTTCGATAACTAGATAAGGGTCTCCTCGACTTATCATAGTGTCCTAATGCATAGATCTGAAGGAGGAATAGCTACTAGAAGGTGGTTAAAATGGGAGGAGTGGCCATTACAGCTAAGTACGTTATCTACGCGTCAATAGAGGTCGACGGCATAGTTGATAAGTCAGATGTCATAGGAGCTGTCTTCGGTCAGACGGAGGGGCTTCTCGGAGACAGACTTGACCTAAGGGAGCTTCAGAAAGCCGGTAGGATAGGGAGGGTTCAAGTGGTTCTAGAGGAGAAAGGCAATAAGTCGAGGGGGCACATAGAGATCCCCTCAAATCTGGATAAAGTCGAGACCGCACTCGTAGCTGCAGCCATAGAGACCGTCGATAAGGTGGGGCCCTATGACGCGAAGATAACGGTGCTTAAGATAGAGGATGTCAGGGAGGAGAAGAGGAAGAGGATAGTTGAGAGAGCGAAGGAGTTACTAGCTAAGTGGAGAGAAGCTCTTCCAGACACTAGAGAGATGACTGAGGAGATACTGAAGGCTGTCAGGGAGGCCCAGTTGATCTCCTATGGCCCTGAGAAGCTGCCTGCTGGACCAGATGTGGACAAGAGCGACACTATAATCATTGTTGAGGGGAGGGCTGATGTCGTGAACCTCTTAAGGCATGACTACCGCAACGTCATAGCTATAGAGGGTGCATCAGTCCCCAAGACCATAGTCAACTTGTGCAAGGAGAAGACTACCATAGCCTTCGTGGATGGAGATAGAGGTGGAGAGCTCGTGTTAAGACAGCTCATTCAGGTTGCCGACATAGACTATGTCGCTCGAGCACCTCCAGGCAAGGAAGTCGAAGAGCTGACTGGGAAGGAGATAGCCAAGTGCTTGAGAGATAAGGTTCCGCTCAGCGAGTACTTAACAACTCTCGAGCGAGGACAGCAAGTACAGCCGTCTCACCACGAGGTAGTGCAAAAGGTGGTCAAGGTCCCAGCTGAAGTGGCATCAGAGGCCACAAAGCTTCAAGGCAGTCTCGAGGCCCTGGTCTACGATGAGAATTGGAGGCTCCTCAAAAGAATGCCCGTAAGAAGCTTAACTGAGTACCTACAAAACACCGAGGACCCAGCGAAGTACGTGATCTTCGATGGCATTGTAACTCAGAGGCTCGTAGAAGTGGCTGAGGCTAAGGGAGTTAGGATGCTCATAGGCGGTAGAGTCGGTGACGTAACGCATAGACCCACAAGCTTAGAAATCCTGACTTTTGATAACTTAAGTAGCTCCACATAACTTGTGCGAGGCTACTCTATGAGAGGTGATGTGGAGGTTAAACTTCAAGCCCTCGTGAAGGAGATAGAGAAGGCAGCTAAGAGGCTCCTCGAAAAGAGGCCTGAAGAAGTCCTATTGATACATCACGACGACGCTGATGGCGTCACGGCTGGCGCTCTACTCAAGTATGCCTTATCCGACGTCTGCAAAGTGAGAACTGTGTGCTTAGAGAAGACGTATCCTCAAGCCATCGAGGTCATCCAAGAGATAGGTGATGGACCCATAATATACGCCGACCTCGGAAGCCCCCACTTAAGCCTCATATCGAAAGTGAACAAGGGTAGAAGGGAAATACTTGTGTTAGACCACCACGATATGGAGCCCCTTGAGGACCCAACCATAACCGTCTTAAACCCAGAGGTCTACGGCGTAGATGGCGGTGTATATGCTTGTGGCGCTAGCTTAGCGTACTTCTTCTCTAAGTCCATAAAGCCCAGCACCCCGAGTCTAGCACACCTAGCCGTTATAGGTTCAGTTGAGATACCGGGAGAGCCTAAAGGGCTAAACATGGAGGTTCTTAATGAGGCCATTAAGGCGGGAGTGGCAACTTACGATAAAGCTAGGGGTAAGAGAAGCGTTACGTGGGATGGTAGGAGCGTAAGTCCTGAATCCATATCTACCAAGCTTAATATACTAGCCTCCGTGGGATACTATGGTGAAGGACCTCAAAAAGCTGTGGATGCTTGCATCAAGAGCTCTTGGATCGGCGTTGAAGGCTACCTAAAGCAGCTAGAGCAGGAAAGGAAGAAGGCTTACTCCTCCGTTATGGCTAAGCTCCACCAAGAAGGATTTCGGAAGGCCAAGCACGTACAGTGGTTCCACGTTGAAGACGCCTTTTACAACATGGGAGTCAAGGTCATAGGAACATTCTGCAGCTACCTCATGCACCAACGGCTTGTAGATGAGGATAAGGTGCTCGTGGGCTTCATGAACATGAGGCCGGACATACCTGGCATAGGCAAGCTCAAGGGAGACTTAGTTAAGGTCTCAGCTAGAGCTCCTCGTAGAGTTGTGAGTATGATAGAGCTGGGAGCCATGGAGCCTCTCTCGAAGTTACTACCCAAGGCGGCGGAGAAGGTTGGAGGGTTTGGTGATGGTCATGCAGCTGCCGCTAGCGGTGTCATCCCTAAGGGGAGGGAGAGGGACTTCATAAGCTTCATGGACGAGTACGCGAAAAAGGAGAGGGTTAAGGAGGAGAGGCGTGGAGCTACGCTCATGGACTTCTTATCTCCTAAGAAAGTCAAACAGTGACGCCTGCTTAACCCCTGTAAGTAGTTGCTCCTCAGACACGCCAAAGTACTTTAAGATTCTTAAGGCTAATGCGGCTATCTGCTTTCTAGCGTAGTATTCCTTGTCAATCTCATCCATAGAGGCGAAAATGTAGGGCTTAACCCTACCTGATATCTTCTCTGAAGCTCCTTTAACGACTACGAAGCCTATCTTGTCACCCACTTCAAGCCTGTGGCCAGCAGCTAAGAGCTGCCTTGCTGCTTGAACATGGGCTGCCTCAACTTCGTATTCGTCAAGAGACTTAGAGAGGGTCTTCCATATGACCAGGTCCTTTATGTCGACCTTTCCGCTTCTAACCTTATTTATCACGTCCTTGACGTAGTTTATAGCTGCTTGAACATTCTTCTTAACCAATATTAGCTCTAAGACCTTTGACTGCACCTCTTGAGCTAGAGAGCACCAGTCACCTCTAACCGCTTCAAACCCTACAACGTCTATTCTGCCATCTATAGTCAAGCCAGCGTACTTCTTGGCTGCCTCCGTGAAGAAGCAAACCTTGTATATCTTCTCCAGCTTTATCTCGAGACCCAACTCCTTCTCTACCCTCTCTATGAAGGCCCTTACCTTGCTCTCATCGTACTTAACGAATATGCTATCCGTGTCGCCGTAAATGACGTTTAAGCCCATCTCCTTGGCCATCTTTATGGTCTTCATTATGGTCTGTCTACCGTAAGCCGCTGTTGCTTCAGCACATGGCTTTAAGTAGAACCTAGCACCAGTCCAACCTAGGTAACCATACATGGCGTTAGTCATAGTCTTAACGGCTCTCTGCCTGTTGTCTAAGAGGATGTAGTAGGGATCCTTAGGGTCAAGCTTCTTCATCTCGTCCCTTATGGCCTTTCTAAGCTCTAATAACTTCTCTAGAGCCTTTCTGTAGAGGCTTGGAGGGTGAGTTCTAAACCTATGCCCCACCTCTGGAGCCACGTAACACTCATCAGGGTTGCAGGACTCTTCAGGAGGCACGTAGGTGTCAAAGCCTATGTTATACTTTATCATGAGGTGAGGGTACATGGCTGAGAAGTCCAGTACAGCTATGTTCTCGTGAAGCCCCTCCTTTGGCTTTAGGACTAGACCTCCTCTATATGGCTCATACTTACGCTCAACTCTATTGGGGACTAGTTCTCCCTCTCTGTAGGCGACCCTCATTAAGTACCACTCAACTCTGAAGCCAACAGAGGCTGCTAAGACTTGGTCGAGGGGCACGCCAGTCAGCCTAGAGAGCTGTATTGCGAAGGGTAGAACCTCCATCGTTATTCCATATGCCGAAACTGCATCTTCCTCTGCATACCTCTTCAATAAGTCCCTCTTAGAGGGGTCATCCCAGTAGCTCGCTATGTCTATGTAATCTATGAGTATCCTCTTGTCCTTAGGCATGACGCCTAAGTAGTCCGCTACGTTCTCAAGGGTCTTTATCTTCACGTCCATGAGGTCCTCAGCGTAGTCGTAGAGGTCAATGTTGGCCCTACCCACTATAGATATATGGCCGTAGACGCTCTGATGAGGCTCTGTGAGCTCTCGACTCACCTTAAGCTTCACGCCATGAAGCTTAGCTCTAGCCTGTATGTAAGGCCAGTCGAAGTGGTTACTGTTATAGCCCGAGATTATGTCGGGGTCGAACTTCTGGATGTACTCCACGAACTCCTTGAGCAGAGAGGAGTCGTCGTGGTCATTTGCAGTCATGACCTTGCTCTCTCCGTTGGCCACGAGCGATATTATGATAATGGGGTCTCTCTGAGCAACAGGAGATCCAGCTTTATTGTAACACTCTATGTCGAACGACAATACCTTTAGGGGTGGAGGCTCATCCTTAAGTATGGGTTGAGGTCTGCTAAGAGCTCTATACACAGCATCTAGCTCAAAGCCTGGAGGAACCTTCTCCTCTTCAACCTCAACTTCATGCCAATCGCAGGGGTTAACCCCGTTATCTATCAGGTATCTCATGTAGAACCTTATGTCAGCTTCTAAGACGTCCTCAACCCAGCTTAACCTTCCAATCTTCTCTCTATAGGAGGGGACTGATTGAGGTATTAAACATGTAACCTTAATGGCCTTGACAGGCTTGCCGAAGTACTTCTTGTCCACTAAGTCTATGGATATTATGGGCTCAGCGGGATCCTCGAGCAACTTTATGTCCTTAACGGCCTTGGACAAATCGACGCCCATCTTGGGTAGGACGTAGAAGTAGGGTCTAAAGCTGTAGTCCTTGACGAGCACCTTCTTTCCATCTTCAGTTAAGCCCCACATATTGACTACTGGCGTCTTTGACTCTACATCGTAGTTTATGTCTAAGAGCCAGAACACCAGTTTCTGGGGCATAAGGCGCGCTCCCACTAGAATTTTGGCGACGCTACACATTAAACTTAATGCTCATCTTCTCTCAGCCTCTTAACCATTAAGTAGGCGTCTTCGCCCCACGGGTAGTACCCCTTAATCACACTAGTCCTTTGGAAGCCAAGGGATTCGTAGAAGAATATTGCTCTAGTATTGCTGACAGCGACTTCAAGCACTACTTGATCCACACCTTGAGACTTGAGCTTCTCCAAGACCGCCTTCATGAGGCTAGACCCTATACGCCTTCTACGCCACTCAGGCCTTACAGCCAGCGAAAGTATGTGGCCTACTCCACTACATCTCTTAGTTGCAACCACGTATCCAACAATGAGGCCTCCGACGGAGGCCACGTAAAACAGATCTCCATGGAGTAGGAGGAACATGTAAAATAGATCTGGTGGGTAAGGCCTATCAAAACTCAAGTTCTCGACTTCCACAACCCCGCCAAGGTCCGACGGCCTAGCTCTCCTGATGACAACCTTCAACAGCATCCTACCTCCTAGGCTGGCTCAGCCACGTAGATGTTGTCCTTACATGACAGAATTCTGACTGAAAGCCTTGAGCCCACGGGCACGTCATGGGCATTAACAATTGTGATAACTCTATCTAAAGCCACTCCCAGCTTCTCGCCTTTAAGCCAGCCGCAACCTACAACTTGAACCTTAACCTTGTCGCCCCTCCTAAACCTCAATGGCAGCTTGAAGTCTCTCTCTATTCCAAAGTCCTTAGGAGAAAGCACGAGCTTAATATTGAAGGTGGCTTCTAGCCTCCTCAATTCCCTATAGAACTTAAACCAAGTCATCGGCTTAACCCCTCTCGGCTTCCTGCCATACTTATGAACGTTGAACTTCTGAATTCCTAGTGGAGGCCATCGCTTGCCAGCTCCTATGCTCAACGCGTACTCCACGATCTTCGGTATCTCCAAGTCATTGTATCCTGGAACCCACACAGGAGCTATGAGAAGGTCTATCTTGCTTTGAGCTATGGCCTTAGCCATTTCGAGCACGTGGTTTAGGTTATAATTAGGAGAGCCAGCAAGCCTCTTCGCAAGTTCAGGATCCAATGCGTCTATCGAGAGGTTTATCCTAGATAAGCCAGCAGCTTCTAGGTCACTTATCAGCTTATGGCTTAACAGTGTGCCATGTGTCTGTAACGATATGACGCTTACCCTGGGTATCTCTGATAACCTGTGTACGAGCTCTGGAAGGTTCCTATAGGTTAGTGGATCTCCAACTGTATCTATGTGAGCTTCTAGAGACTTGCACTTCTTTAAGCTCGCTAAGTGCTTAAACCACTTGATCAGGTGGTCGACATCAACTAGGTACTCCACCTGTCTAAGCCTCGACCTGGGGCCAGCATCAGTGGAGCAAAATATGCAAGAGAGGGGACAAGACGATGAGGGTCTTACTTGAATTAAGTTTGTACCTCTATCTATGAGGCCGAAGGCTATGCAACCTATGAGGGGCCAATCCTCAGGTACCTCAACTACTAACCTCTGGGTCGCCATCTTTCACCATCGTTTAGAGGAGCTACACTATTATAGCTTGCCTCGACAATCTACGTCTCGTGAGTAGAAGGAAGAAGCCTGTTAAGGTGGGAGATAGAGTAGAAGTGGTGTACGACGAGAGTAGGTGGAAGCTCCTACAGGAACTTCGGTGTAAAGCCATAATGATCATGGAGAGACTTGAGAGAGCCTCCTTAATCTCCATAGTTCACGGTAGTGTAGCTCGAGGCGACGTCACACCTACGAGCGACGTGGACGTAGTAATACCTTACGTTGTACCCTCGTATAGAGTTGAGCTAGCCTTAGACGAACTTGCTGAAAAACCCCTGAAGAGGTTCATAACGCAGGCGACACCAGCTCACGCTGTAAAAGCTCATATATACCTCGACGATTTGACCGTCGTGACCTTTCCGTTAACCCCGTTTACTAGGCATGAGAGGGAGTTCTACAAGTTTGGCGGTGAGCTTACGCTACAGGAGCTTAAGGCTGGGGAGAGAGTTTGTGGTGTTGATAAGAGACTTAAGCTAATTGAGCCTACTGCTAGGGGGCACTGCGAAGAGCCCATCATCGGCAGAGAGCTCTACGTGGCTGATAAACTGGGGGTTAGCGTAGACATCGTCCAAGAGAGGATTAAGGTCTTGACCAGAAGAGATGAGGTCGGTAGGACTGGCGTATACCTCAAGTATGAGCTTAAACCCGATGAGGAGTTTGAAGAAGTTCTTATAAGGTTGGCGTCTCGCGACCCAGCCATAAGGAGGGTTTTAGTCTCACGAGGTGTTCTTTAGCTCTTTGACCTTACCAGCTATCTTCACGGCTTTTCTAACGACGTCAACAGCGTTTTCGCCTAGGATCCTTATCATGGGCTCCTTGCCCACGTCACCGAGGTCGTAGATCACATCGGGAGGCTCCTTTAAGCCTCTCAAAGCTTCTCTAGCACCCCACTTCATGCTTTGTCCCTCAACAGCCTTGATGTTAGGAGGCTCCTTCCTCCTATCGAAGGAGGATGCTCTGAG
>QMSN01000009.1 GCA_003650865.1 Thermoprotei archaeon | reverse complement strand
TTGGGGTCGAAGCTCCCCCTCCTCGGGGTTCATGCTGCCTACCAGTATGAACCTGGCTGGATGCTTGACGGATACGCCCTCTCTCTCGACTACATTCCACCCCATAGCTGCTGAGTCGAGCAGCACGTCAGCAACGTAGTCGTCAAGGAGGTTGACCTCATCTATGTATAATACGTTCCTATTAGCCTCAGCCAGCAGGCCCGGCTGTAAAGCCCTCACACCCTCCTTAAGGGCCCTCTTTATGTCCAGTGTGCCTACAAGCCTGTCGACGGTTATGCTTAGAGGTAAGTCTACGACCCTCATCTTTCTCTTTGCCCTCGGAAGATCTTCTCCTCGCCTCGCCCTATCAAAGCATGAATCGCACATTTCGAGGATGTTGTTGGGGTTGCAGTTGAATGGACAGTCAGATACGACCTCGATGTCCGGGAGCACGTCGGCTAAAGCCCTCACAAGCGTAGACTTCCCAGTCCCCTTATCGCCCTTTAGCAATACCCCACCGACTGTTGGGTTTACAGCTGCTATTAGTAGCGCCAGCTTAGCCTTCTCAAGGCCAACTATGGCTGAGAAGGGGAACACCGTGACTCTCTTCACGCTCACCTCTTCTTCACCTCATCCCACACCCTCGAGACGTTGGATATCTTCTCACCCCAGACCTCATAGTCGTCGGGTGTCACTATGTTTATGGCCCCGCCCTGATGCATACCTGGCGTTGTAACCATTTCCTCCATGACCCCCTCAATCTCCCCGTAAACTCCCTTGAGCCTCTTCAGAGTCTCCTCGTCAGCTCTCCAAAGCCCTCTCTCAGCGGCCTCTATGAGCCTCCTCGATATCTCTTCGAGGGCCCACACGTTGTTCTCCATAAACCACTTCTTCATCTCTTCGTTTAAGGCGTATGTGGAGGCTATCTCATTGAAGACCCAGTCGTCGACTATCCTAGCCGTTGCCGACCATCCGTATAGGTGGAGTATCTTCTTGGAGAACTCTGAGGCCCCTCTATAGCCGTGCTTCTTCATCTCGGATATCCAGACGGGGTTCAAGAGCTTAGCTCTAACAACGCGCTCTACTTCAGCTTTCATCTCTCTAACTTCAGTGCGATTTATGTCTCTGGTGTCCACTATCGCTATCTCCACGTCGTTCCTACCTGTTAACGCCTTAACCGCGTTGTAGAAGCCTCCGTGATATGAGAAGTAGCAGCAGCAGTTTAGCGGGTCATGCTCGTCGCTGGCGTGGTTCCTCGTGACCACGTCAACTGCCTTTAATCCAACCACTAAGCCCTCGACATTTCTAACCCCGTAGACCCCCTTGCCGTACGAGTAGCAACTCCAGTGAATCCACACCTTAGCTAGGTCCTCAGAGTCCCTCCAAGCTGACGCCTCAACCGCCAAGTTTACTCCTGCTCCGTAGGAGCCGGGGGCGTCGCCGTAGACCCTAGACCTAGCTTTGAGCTCTGCCTCGCTAGGCTCTACACCCATCTCAATTAGCTTGCTCTTGGCCTGCTCGTAGTGCTTCTTGACGTAGTTGAGGTCTGGGGGTTCGTCGAGCTCTAAGACCATTTTAACGGCTTCATCTATCATCTCAACGAAGCACATCATGGTGTCCCGCAGAATGGAACTTATCCTGACGATGTTGTCTATCCTAGGCCTGCCAAGCTCCTCGAGCGGTATGACCTCAAGCCCCTCAACCGACCCATCGGATGACCACACGGGCTTGACGCCCATCAAGTAGAGTATTTGAGAAATCTGCTCTCCATCGGCTTTATAGGCGTCTAAGCTCCAAAGCCAGTGCCCTACAGCTTCAGGATACCTGCCGTGCTTAGCCCGGTAGAACTCTATGAGCTTTTCAGCTGTCTCAACGCCGATTCTCCAAGCGGCCTTGGTGGGTATCACTCTAGGATCAACGGCGTAGAAGTTCCTCCCAGTAGGCAAGGCGTTTATTCTGCCTCTAGTTAAAGCGCCGCTGGGGCCAGCCTCTACGTAGCCTCCAGCCATGGCGTTTAAGAAGCTGTCTATCTCAATCTCACACTTCTCTATCCTATATGCTAAATTGACAGCTAGCTTAAAGAGCTCTACAGCCCTCTTCAACCTTGACCCATCTAACTGAACAGCTTCACGCCCAAGCATGCAGCCACCTCCTCGCTTAACAGGTTTATTATGGCGTCATCGCTGGGCGGGCTCTTAGAGCGTAAGAGCCTCTCGAGGACTCTCTTCGAGACTTCCCTGAGCTTATCGATGATCTGCTGGTTCGTCAAGCCTAGCTTGGCATTATAGGTTAAGGGGGCCTTCCTCATCTCGTCGTAGTCTAGGCCTAGGGCTTCGGCTAGAACTCTTATTATGGATGGATATGCATGAGTGTCGTACGTCATGAGCGTGACGACGTAGTTAGAGAGTACCTCGGGGTCGCGAGGTGGGTGTCCGAAGACGTGGAGGCCAAGCTCAATTTGGCTACTCCTAACAGCGGTCACATACCTGTGTATCTCCTCTACAGCTCTCTCAGGGTCTTGAGAAGAGACTTGAATGTTGCTCTGCTTGGCTTTGTCCAGTAGCTCTTCAAAGACTATTTTAGCTCTCTCGTAGTCACCTAACCCCTTAGCCTTAGAGTACTGAGCTAGTAGCTCTTCAACCTCATCTAGAACTTGTGCGTTGGACATGGGTGGGTAGAGATGATCTACTATGACCGCGTACCCCCTCCTCTTAGCTATGACCCCCTCCATGGGGTTTGAGACGTTGTAGACGTAGACGTGAGGGGTATCATCCACCGTTATCTCAGGCCAGCAGGATGGTGAGAGGCCAACTCCTTTGCCCGGCCTGAACTCTAGGTAACCGTGAGTTCCAAAGTGGATGAGTACGTCAGCTCTAAACACCCTCGTAACCCACCTGTAAGCTGCAAGCCACTGGTGTGGTGGAGGGGTCAGTGGATCGTGGAGTATTTTGCACACTCTACCGTCACATGCTGGCCCAGCACATCCAAACTTCGGTTGACACATCACCAAGACGTTGCCGAAGAGCACTCCTGGCACTACAAACCTTCCTTCATAGACCATTCCAGCGAGCTCTCTGCTGCAGGAGCCGCTTAAGACGTCTTCAGGTCTACCCCAAACCTCAACCATTCTCTTACGGGTCTCCTCGGGGAGCTCCATGAACCACTCTAAGTACTCGTCTAGGCCTACGAAGCCCACTGCTCCACCTCTACTGACAACATCCTCTATCGGGGTCCACCTAAACTCGCTTATGGCCTTCCTGTCAAGTATGAACTTGACGAGCTCATCGCCGCTTTGAGGTATCCAGTCACCAACTTGGTACCCGTGCTCCTTAAGCTTGTGTAGAAGCTTAACCACGCTCTCGGGGACGTTGAGGCCCATGCCGACCCCAACGCTGGCTTCAAGCCCCTTACAGGGCGGGTTTATGAGTATGATGGCAATCCTTCTCTCGTGCGGAGGCTTCCTCCTAAGCTCAATCCACCTCTTAACCCTCTTAGCGACGTACTCCACGTGCTCCTTATACTCCTCATACCTCTTGCTTCCGTCATCCTCCACTCTGCTGAAGAGGAGGGGTATGGGCTCAACTCCTCCATCTATCTCAGGCATGACTACACGATAAACTTGAGATAAGAAGTCGACTCCTCTAGGATCTTCAAGCCACTCCTCTACGGTCTTATAGAAGGACGTTACGAGGCTTATGAGAGGCACGTCAAGCTTCCTCAAGATCTCAAGCTCATCAGTTGACTCTAAGTCGCCCTTAAAGCGGCCTAGTGGAGAGAAGAAGGTTAAGTCGAGTATTAAGTCGACGATGGGCTTGCCATCTCGAATTAAGAAGAGCTTGAGAACCTCCTCCCTCCTCTCAACGCCGAGAGCTGGATCCCTATAGTTACACGTGAATATGGGTATTACTCCTAGGTCTAGCGCCTCAAGCTTCTCGATCAAAAGCTCAACAGGCCTAATCAGCTTGTATAGCCATAGGGTCCTGTGGTAAAGGAGGGCTACTAAGGGCTTATCCGAGTTGTAATAGGACTTCAAGTATGCCTCAACATCCTCGAAGAGGCCTAGCTTAGGGTGATATATCCCGTGCCAAGGGACCTCCACGGGCTCCGGTACATCAACTTGGAAGCCGGCTTCTCTAGCTAAGAGAAGGACAAGGCCTTTAAGGTTATCCTCTCCTCCAAGCTTCATGAAGAGCGCGGCCTTAAAGACCACCTCAGGGCTGGCGTTAGACAGGGAGCCTAGGGCTTCGCTTATCGATATTACTGGGCAAGTGGAGTGCCTTAGGAGCTCCTCGACTTCGTGGGGCAGCTCATGTCCATAAACCAGTATAACCCTAGCTTTGCGCAGCTCGTTGAGGTGCTTAAGGCTATTGTCAACGCTTGTAACCAAGAAGCTGAAGCCTAGCCTCTCAGCTTCACTGCTCAACGCCTTTGAAAGCTCCTTGAGGGCTGAGGCCCCATAACCCAAGATGACGGCTATGAGGGGCCTATGTCCACTGGCCTCCCTGCTCACTCTCATCCACCAGTTTAGGCTTGAGCTTAGAGAGCTTTAAGAAGCATGGGTATATAAGTGTTATCGCATGTTTTAATAAATGTTAAAAATTATGGTAACACTAACATCAGTTGTGCACCAAGCATGAACGGGAAAACCTCAACTTTTACTTTAAGCTCTCAAATTTAATTGTTGCGGTGGAGGAAGTGATAGTTGCTTTAGATGTTGGTGGAGCTAACATTAAGGCTTCCTCGTTTACTTTAAGCCCTAACCCTAAGCTCACGTCGGTTAAGCTCTACTACCCTATATGGATTAAGGGGGTCGAGGGTTTAGCTGCAGCTATTAGGCGAGCTATTGAGATGCTGGGTTGCTCGAGAATTGAGGCAGCTGCTTTGACCATGACTGCTGAGCTATCGGACATCTTCAAGGATAAGCGAGAGGGTGTTGAAGCCGTGGTTAAGGCTTCTCTTGAGGCTCTAGGCGACCTCAAGGTCGTGACGGTCAGGGGTGACCTCTTAAATCCTGATGAGGCTGCTGAGAGGTACATGGAGGTTGCAGCGGCGAACTGGTGGTGTGTAGGGTGGCTTGCCTCCATGCTTTATGGTGACTGCGTGCTTGTTGATGTAGGCAGCACGACCACCACTATAACTCCAGTGGTTGGAGGAGTTGCTGCTCGAGGCTTAAACGACGTTGAGAAAATGAAGCTGGGGGAGATAGTTTACGTTGGTTCTCTGAGGACTCCTATATCCTCAATTGTTAGGTGTGTCCCCCTAGCTGGGTCTTGGTGTAGAGTGGCGTCTGAGTACTTTGCTAACACTGCTGACGTGAACTTGGTTTTGGGCTACATAAGCGAAGGCGAGTACGACGTCGACACCCCTGATGGTAGGGGTAGGGGCTTAGCCGACTGCCACAACAGGATTTCGAGAGCTGTCTGCGCTGATGAGGGCATGCTCAACTTCAACCAGACGAGGCTTATAGCTCGCTTTGTGCATGAGAAGCTTGTCGAGGCAGTCTTCGATGGGCTCTGCCAAGTCCTAAGCTGGCTGGCTGAGAGGGACCTTGAAGTTAGTGTGGGGGTTGCAGCTGGCTTAGGGGACTTCATAGCCTCTAAGGCTATTGAGAGGGTTGGGCTCGACTGTAAGCTTATTAGGAGCTTGGTGGGGCGCGAGAACTCCATAGCTTTAACTTCAGCCTCGCTAGCAGTATACTTGGCGTATAGGATGGGGGTAGACGTCGAGCGATGGATTTCGTCATTAAGATAGGGGGATCCATGTACGGGCACGTTGAAGGGCTTAGGGCCCTATGTCGATGCTTATCCTCTTGGCTTAAAGGTAGGAGCTGTCTAGTCACGCCTGGTGGAGGGCCGTTTGCCGATGCTGTTAGGCTAGCTCAGAAGGCTTATGGCTTCAGCGATGACGTAGCTCACGAAATGGCCCTGCTAGCGGTAGACCAGTATGGGCTTATGCTGAGCGACCTAATTGAGGGTTCAATCGCCGTCAGATCCATAGCTGACGCTAAACGCTTTGTGCACGCCTTCATCCCGATAATCCTGCCGAGCTGCATAGTCAACAGCCTAGACATGCTTGAGCACTCGTGGAGAGCTGCATCTGACTGCATCGCCGCAGCTATAGCTAAGGCCTGTAACGCTAAGAAGCTGGTGCTTGTAAAGGATGTCGACGGAGTTTACTTAAGCTTGAAGGACAAGAGGCTCTTGAGGAGGCTGAGCCCCGAGGACTTAAAGCTCCTTGGAGATACATGTCTAGACCCCCTACTCCCAGAACTTCTATCTGAGTTTAAGTTGAGGTGCGTAGTTGTTAATGGCTTAAATCTCGAGGCTGTGAAGATGGTTATAGAGGACAGGGAGCTTGAGGCTACTTGCACAGTGATAGGCTGAGCACTCTATACTTGGAGACTAGCTCCTCAACCCTCCTCCTCGATACCCTCCCTAAACGGCCTCCTTCACAGACAGCTCCTCTAAACCCAACTATGTGCGGGTTTACCCTAAACACCTTCTCGACGTGTCTCAGCTTAAGGGATCCAGCTAGAGCCATGGTCATGCCCCTGCTCAAAGCCGCTCTCCGAACTTCAACCAAGTAGTCCTCGCTTAAGTGGTCAAACGTTGATCTACCGTCCTTCTTGTAGGTGTCTATCATGAAGACCCCTAGGTCGGACTTGTAAGCCGCCTCGAGGACCTCCATGGGGCTTAAGCACCCACACTCCGAGAAGTCGGCGTAGGCAACTGCTACAACCTCAACTCCTCCACTCATGGACTTAATGGCCCTGTAGACCTCAGTAGCTTCCTCAACGCTCTTCAAACCCAAGCTTCCAGCCTTAATGTAGCTGAGCCCAAGCTTCGAGGCTTCACGAGCTAAGCTTAGGACTTCACGGCTCCTCGGGTCGTCGCCTAGAGCTGCACTTACAGTTGCTGTGGGTGGTAGAGCTAGCTTAACCTCAAGAACCCTATGCTTGCTGGGCGCGCCTAAGGAGCCCCTTGAGGGGTCCTTGACGTCTATTATGTCAGCTCCACCAGCTAGGGCTTCAAGAGCCTCTGATGCGTCGACTACGCTTACGAGAACTCTCATCTCAAACAGAATTTTCGTCTTGAGTTGCTTCAAAAACTTTTAGCGGGATACCAGCTATATCAGCATTGGGGATAGCCTTGAGCAACTGGAAGGATCAAGTGCTCAGCATGCTGAGCCAGGGTAAAGGCTTCGAGATAACGTGTGAAGGAGGATCAGTCAAGGTGTCTGAGGTTAAGGGGGTGTCTAAGGGCTCTGTAAGCCTAAAGCAAGTTAAGGGGATTAGGAAGGGCAGGGTTAGACCTCCATCAGCTAAGCTTAGGGAACTAATAGTTGAGCTCGCGTCGAGGCTTGTAGCCTCCGGTAAGAGCTTTAAGGTTACGCTCGGTCAAGGCGACTTCACTTTGAGGTTCGACTTAGACCACTACGTGAGGGTTGACTCGAAGTCCTCGAGTGTTGTTGGGTTTAAGAGCTTGGATGAAGACCCCATAAGCCTGATAGTCGACATACTGGAGTCTCACGGTGAGGTTAGGCTCCTCAAGCCTTTGACCTGAGGTGGAATGTTGGTAGTCGCCTACATACTCCTTAAGACCGCTATAGCCCGTGAACACGAAGTCGCCCAGGAGATATCGAGGTTGAAGGGGGTGGTTGAGGTCAAGGTGGTCTTCGGCGAGTACGACGTTGTGGTTAAGGTTGCTACTCGAGACGTGAAGGAGCTCGATGAGGTAGTTACCTCCATAAGGAGGATAGATGGGGTAGCCATAACCTCAACCCTCGTGACATCGGAGTGAGGAGGGGCTCGCCTTGCCAGCGAACCTCCCAGCTGAGGCTAAGGCTAAGTGGCTTAAGGTACTCGAGGCGAAGGACCCTCAAGAGAAGCTTAAGGCGCTACAGGAGTTCCTATCAGCTGTACCTCAGCATAAGGGCACTCAGAAGCTTAGGTCACAGATTAGAGCTAAGATAGCTGCTCTGAGGCGAGAGATCGAGGAGAGGAAATCTAAGAGGACTGGAGGAGGGCCTAGGATATTCCTTGAGAAGGAGGGAGATGCGCAAGTAGTCGTTGTGAGCACTACCGGTGCTGGTAGGAGCAGCTTGCTTAGGAAGTTGACGAACGCAAAGCCTGAAGTGGGCTTCAGGCCTTTCACTACAACTAAGCCTGTTCCAGGGATGTTTGTCTACGGAGGGGTCATGTACCAGCTTGTCGAGGCGCCACCAGTAGTTGAGGGCTCAGCTGACGGGGAGGCTTGGGGGCCCATAGTCATGACGTTGGTGAGGAACGCCGACGGGGTCATAATAATGCTCGACGCCTCAACAAACCCCCTAGAGCAGTACAGGCTGATAGTTGAGGAGCTTGAGAGGGCAGGAATAGCCGTGAAGAAGCCCAGAGCTAAGATAGAGCTCACGAGGGGGGCTGTTGGGGGAATACAGGTGTTTGTGAATGGGAGGCTTTTGGACTGCAACGTCGACGACGTCAAGAGGCTCTTGATGAGCTACAGAATGTACAACTGTAGGCTTGTAATAGATGGAGAGGCATCTCTTGACGACGTGGAAGAGGCTATACTTGGAGGTAAGGTCTACAAGCCAGCCGTGGTTGTGGTCAACAAGGTCGACTTGCCCCACGACGAGTCCCTAATAGAGGCTGTTAGGAAGGAGTGCAGCCCCATACCTCTAGTAGAGGTCTCGTGCCTCACGGGTGAAGGCCTCGAGGAGATCGGTAAGGCCCTCTTTGATCAGCTTGAGCTCATGAGGATATATACGAAGGAGCCCTGGGAGGAAAAGCCTTCTCCCCGACCTCTAGTGATGAGGAGAGGTGCGACTATTCAAGATGTGGCTGAGAGAATTCACAGTAAGATAGCAAAGAACTTGAAGTATGCTAGGGTTTGGGGGCCCTCTGTTAAGCATGCGGGGGAGAAGGTTGGTCGAGACCACGTGCTGGCTGATGGAGACGTCGTAGAGCTTAGGGCTTAGCTACCTCAAGGCCTCTCCTATGGCGAACCTAGGCCTAACGCTTACTATCTTGACTCTAAGCCTCTCCCCCGTCATGGCTCCAGGTATGAGCACGACAAAACCCTTTATCCTAGCTACACCCTGCCCCCTCTGATTGACGCTCTCAATGGTTACGTGGTATATCTCGTTCTCCTTGACGGGAGCCCTCTTAGAAGAGCCCCTCTTACCTCTCTTAGTCACACGGAAACCTCCAGGCCTCCCTACCAACTCCTCCTATTGAAGCCTTTTTCTACACATTTTAATATTTAAACTGTTCTCAGGTCTCTGAGCACCATAAGGTTAATTGCCTCAACGAGAAGTATTTAAGGTCAAGCACTGTATGGGGTTGAGGACGATGCCCTCTCAGAACGCTCTCTGGAAGACTCACTCGTCAAAGAGCGCATTGAGCCTACCCGAGGGGTCTAGAGTTAGAGTTGCAGGTTGGGTTCACGTTGTTAGGGATTTGGGGGGAGTGGTCTTCATAGTTCTTAGGGACTCCGAGGGGGTCATTCAAGTCGTGGCTTCGAGGTCTCAGTTGAGTGAGGACGTCTTCAATGAGTTTAAGAGCGTCAGGGCTGAAGACGTGGTGTCGATTGAGGGGGTGATGGCCAAGTCCTTAAAGGCCCCTGGTGGGGCTGAGGTCAAAGCTCTAAGCATTAAGTTGCTCAATAGGGCTTCTGTACCCCCTCACTTAGAGCCTGGAAGGAGGGTTAAGTTGCCCCTCGATGAGAGGCTTGACAATAGGGTTGTGGACTTGAGGAAGCCTAGGAACATGGCGATATTCAAGTTTCAATCGGCTCTACTGAGGTTTATGAGGGAGTTCTTGAGCTCTCAAGGCTTCATAGAGGTCTTCACGCCTAGGCTCATAGCGACTGCTACTGAAGGTGGTGCAGCTCTATTTCCAATAGCCTACTTCGACATGGAGGCTTTCCTAGCTCAGAGCCCTCAGCTCTACAAAGAGCAGCTCTCATCGGTCTTCGAGAAGGTCTTCGAGATAGGCCCTCTCTTTAGGGCTGAGGAGTCGCAGACTGATAGGCACGTCTCCGAGTATGTAGGAGTTGACGTGGAGGTCGCGTTTGCCACTTACAGGGAGGTCATGGAGTTACTCGAGGAACTTCTCGTCTACAGCGTCAACAGGGCAATTGACGAGGTGAGGAGCGAGCTGGAGAGCCTAGGCTTTAACCCTATGAGGCTTGAGAAGCCCTTCCCCAAGCTCACGTACAGCGAGATTTTATCTATGCTGAGTGAGATGGGGGTAAGGTTGGAGTGGGGTGAAGACCTCTCAACAGAGGCTGAGAGGAAACTTGGAGAGAGGTTTAAGGGGCCATTCTTCATAGTCGACTGGCCTACGAGGATAAAGCCCTTCTACATCATGCCCAATCCCGAGGACCCCAAGCTGAGCTTCTCCTTCGACTTGATGATCGGTAGGATAGAGGTTGCATCTGGAGGTCAGAGGATACACGACAAGGACATGTTAATCACTAGGCTGAAGGAAAGCGGCCTCGACCCCTCATCGTTCGAGTACCACCTCAAATGCTTCGACTGGGGCATGCCTCCGCACTCCGGGTGGGGGTTAGGATTGGCGAGGCTTGTAATGGTTGTTCTGGGGCTCAGTGACATTAGGGAGGCCATATTCTACCCTAGGGATAGGAGGAGGCTAACGCCCTAACGACATGACTTCCAACATCACATTTATAAAGTTCCTTGATAATGATATAGCACCATTCAACAATCAGACCTGGTAGCGCGGAGAGGGCTATGAGAGGCTTCACGCAGCTATCGGTGTCAGATTGGTTCTACAGGAATAGGTACATAGCTGGCTTCAGCAATCCAGCTAGATCACTCTATCAGAGTGTTAGGGAGCTAGTTGAGAACAGCCTCGACGCTTGTGAGGCAGCTGGCAAGCTGCCCTACATAACAGTCGACTTGAAGCTAGTCGGCGAATCGAAGAGGCCCAAGGTGTATAGGCTCACGGTGTCGGACAACGGTATAGGGATACCGCCCCAGTACGTGCCTCAAGCTTTCTGCACAGTCCTATTTGGAAGTAAGTTTGAGCTTAAGCAGCAGAGGGGGCTCTTCGGTCTTGGAGTTAAGATGGCGGTTCTCTACGGACAGATAACGACTTACAAACCCCTTGAGGTCACTACGTGCTACGACGGGAGGAACGTCTACACATTCACGCTCCAAATGGACTTGAGGAGCAACAAGCCCGTTGTTCTATCGGTGAAGACAAGGAAGACTAGGAAGCACAGCACTGGGACTACTGTTATCCTTCACTTAGTCGGCGACTACGATAGGAGGCTGGGCAGTAGGAGCACTGGTGAGCTAATACAGAGGTACCTTAAGCTCACGACTATAGCCAATCCACACGCCACCATAGTGTTCTCGGATCCCTACAACAACGTGTTTAAGTTTGAGAGGTCTGTAGATAAGCTCCCTCCACAGCCTAGGGAGACAGCTCCACACCCCCATGGTGTTGACGCCGAGCTCCTGAAGAGGATGATAGAGAGCAGTAGGAACACGCCTCTACAGGCCTTCTTGGCCAAGAACTTCGATAGAGTTGGACCTAGGAAGGCCTTGGAGTTCCTGAAGTGGGCTGGCTTAGACCCCAACATGGACATCAAGAAGTTGACGAGTGAGGACATAGTTAAGCTGGTAAACGCCTTCAAGGCTTACGACAAGTTCCTACCTCCATCACCCAATGTGCTGAGCCCCATAGGGGCTGAGGAGCTTAAGGCAGCTATAGTCAAGCTGTTTAACCCGGAGTTCGTCAAGACAGTTACAAGACCTCCAAAATCCTACTCAGGCTTCCCATTTCAGGTCGAGGCTGGCATAGCCTATGGGGGCCCTGTGATAAAGGGGATGTGCGACGAGGAGGGTAACTACAAGCTGCTATTCAGATTCGCTAACAAGATACCCCTGCTATTCGACGAGAGGGGCGATGTGTGTAGGAAGGTTATTGAGAGCTTCAACTGGAGGCAGTATAGGGTTGATGACTCGACGCCAATAGCCATATTCATCCACGTGTGCTCGACGAGGATACCCTACAAGACTGCTGGCAAGGAGATGATAGCTGACGTAGAGGAGATAGAGGATGAGATAAGGCTAGCCTTGATGGACTGCGCCAGGGACTTGAGGAGGTACATATACAGGAAGATGAAGCTGATAAAGGAGCAGGAAAGGCTCAACCTGTTTAAGGCCTACATAACTGAGATAGCCGACGACGTGGTCAGGATAGTCGAGGAGGACAAGAAGAAACTCATGGAGCTCATGTGGAAGGTGGTGACTAAGCGTGGCAAGTCAAAGTAGAGGTGGGGATAGAGGAGATAGAAGCTGGATATCTGAGAGGATAGTACAGGTAATAAAGAAATATGTGCTTGCACCACTAAAGGCGGAGAAGATCCCCTACTTTGAGCTCCTAGCTAGGACTAAGGACAACGTGTACATAGACGAGCTCACTAACATCATAAGGCTTGGCAGCAAGAAGATTAGGAGGAAGCTTAGCGACATAGATGAGGCCAAGACGTTCATGAAGACCGTCCTTGTGGCTGCGATAATATATGAGGCGATAAAGTACAACAAGTACCCGACCATACGAGACGTCTACTACGACGCTAAGCACACGATACCGGGGACGAACATAGACACTGTTGACACCCAAGCTGAGTCTGACTCGATAATAGAGGATCTCGAGGTTATGCTAGGGGCTAGCAGGGAGGAGATGGGGCTTCAGACGGACGTTAAGTGTAAGGTCGTGGGCCTGATGAGAGTTAGAAGTGGGAGGGATATCATAGACTGCTCAAGGCAGGGTGAAGGTGGAGCCTATAGCCCGCCCACAAATGTGGATAGGCTTGAGTTCCTAGATGTCGACGCCGAGTACGTCTTAGTGGTCGAGAAGGACGCAGTCTTCAACACTCTCAACATGGAGAGGTACTGGGAGAAGAACAAGTGCATACTGATAACAGCTGGAGGGCAACCTGATAGACCTGCTAGAAGGCTTGTGAGGAGGTTAAACGAGGAGTTCAACTTGCCCATATACGTGCTAACTGATGCAGACCCTTACGGGTTCTACATATACAGCGTCTACAGGATAGGCTCAATAACCCTCTCTCACGAAAGCGTTAGGCTTGCATGTCCAAAGGCTAGGTTCATAGGTGTAGCCGTAAGCGACATATACGAGTACAACTTGCCGAAGAACGTCATAATAAAGGCTAAGGACGCGGACATCAAGAGGGCTACGGAGCTCAAGACGTACCCGTGGTTTAAGTCGCCTGCGTGGCAGAGGGAGCTGGACCTCTTCCTGCAGCGCAAGGAGAAGGCTGAGATAGAGGCTTTCAGCTCTAAGAGCTTAGGATTCCTCGAGGAGAAGTACCTGCCAGAGAAGATAAGGAGCGGGCACTTCATAGTGTAACCCCAGTGAAATCGTGTGCTCAACGTCGGCTTTCAGTTATGGTTTGAGGAGCTGCAGCGAGTTTCAACGCGAGCATTAATAGCTCTACGCCTATCATAAGCCTTAAATTTCGAATGACTTGGAATAAATAACTATGTTGGTATTACCTTGATCTCCAAAGCGCGGGGTGGAATTTGATGGAGGCCCTATGGAGGAAGCTGCCTGCTGGCCCTAACCCACCGAGAGAGGTCTACGTCATAGTTGAGGTTCCGAGGGGCTGTAGGAACAAGTACGAGATGGATCACGAGGTTGGGGCGATATTCCTAGATAGAGTTCTACACACAGCCTTCGAGTTCCCCTTTGACTACGGCATTATACCTAGGACTTGGTACTACGACGACGACCCCCTGGACGCAATGGTT